>JAJZKJ010000043.1 GCA_021804195.1 Acidobacteriota bacterium | reverse complement strand
ATGGACGCCCGACGTGCAACCCGCTAACCCCAATGCGAGAATAGCGGCCCCGGAGCCGAGCAGGAGGACTGATAGTTTTCGCTTGGTCATGATCTTATTAGCTACCGTATTTCCCTGTACATGGCCATGTAAAACCAAAAGCATAGCCGTCGCAATGAGGATGATAACCGAATATGCCCGGCCGCAGATGCCACACCCATGCCATCCGGATATCCGCCGCGAGACGATTCCTTTGGCCAACGATCACCGCTGCATGGCGCACGACAAGAGAAATCATGAACCCAGATGTTCCTGAAGATATTGGTCGAGGGCGGGGACACTTGCCGGGGCTGGCGCAGGGGGCGGTTTTTCGACTTTGATCCTTTTCTTCGCATTTTTTCCATTCGGATAGACGACGCGACTGGGGGGATAGACCAGGGGGGGTGGCGGTGCTCCCCGCCAGACGCGCCCGAAATAGACATCTCCATCGGCCAGCAGGCCATCGAATTTAATTCTCTGTCCCGGTTTGGCGAGGAGTCGGCGTGTTGCCCGGCCGCCGAAGTACAGGATGGAGTAGCGATTCCACCACGCGTTGCGAGTGGTTCCCTGGTAACGCACGACCGCCGTTTTGAGATATTGATTGATGGAGAGCACTTTTGCCGTGCCGTGGGCAAGGCTCACGTCACCATTTCGCACGGGCGCAGGCGCGGCGCATCCCGCCAGCAGCAGGCACGAGGCCAGCACCGCCGCCAGAGCCGCCACACAGGGGATGTTGGTGCCGCCACGATTCATCATCCCGCCATCGTAGCAAAATCATGAGAAAGGTTAAATGCCGAGGGATTTTGCCATCCGTGGCTGAAAGCTGCCGAAGTTTACTGGCGTGCGCCGATGGGTTGATGCTATTGCGAGCCTGGGGACTATTCAAATCGGCGTTGCCGCTACTCCGTCGTCCGACTGGTGCCCATGTTCCCGGCGTTCCCCATCTGGCGGCCGGCATGGCCGGCACCGCTAACCTCGCGAAGCGTCTCAACATAATCTTCGAGGCATTCGCTGATCGCCTGGCGGAGTTGCGCCAGATCGCCTGGGCCTCCTGATAATGCTCCGTCAGCATCAACGCGAAATATGGTTTCGGGCGCGTCAGCAAATTCATCGTCGGTATTGATGAACCGTTGATCATCAATGCCGATGCAATCCCAGCAGGCGTCCCATGCGAACTCAAGGCCTAAGAGCCTTTCCCCCGGCACGCTTTGCCGCTGCATGATCTCTCGGATGTCGGCAAGTATATTCTCCACCGATGCTTCCAGGATGGACGCCCTGTTGGCGACGATGAACTCGAGTAGCGCCTTTCCCGATAACTCCCCGGATATTGGCATGTTCGGCCCCCAAAAAATTCAGGATCGGTCCCAAACCAACCGCGCGACAGGTTTCACTTTCAATTATTGATTTATTCTGAGTCGCCGGGAACGATCTCCATCCCTAATGCATTCAGCAGGTGATTCGCCTTTTCCGTTGTCAGTTCTTTCCGGCCACCAATAAAATCGTATACGTGGCTCCGGTGGACCCTGCCCGCCACCAGCAGAGCCAGAGCGTTGGTGTTCAGGTTTCTCACCGCCATTTGCCGAGTGATGGCTCGACGGATGTCCGTCCTCTTCGCTTCGCATGCGGTAACGTCCCCCGGCGCCACGCGATTCAGCCGCCCGATGATCCTGTGGCGCTTACCCATGCGGCGAAGTTTATCCACTGACAGTGGACATGTCAAGCCGCATGCTGGAATCTCGGCCGGCCGGGCTCGCCAATTGGCAGCCGCGCCTGTATAAGATACCGCTGGCGAAAGGAGCAGCGTGAGAAACTCGACTTTGGTGAAGCCGGGGCAGCGTATACAAAAATGATCCCGATTCCTGTGATCGATCTTTTCGCGGGGCCCGGCGGCCTCGGCGAGGGTTTTGCGTCGCTGCTTGACCCCCGGGGGCGGCGGGCCTTCCAAGTTCGCCTCTCCATTGAGAAGGATCCCACCGCACACCGAACGCTGCAACTCAGGGCCTTTTTTCGGCAATTCTCCCCCGGCCGGGTGCCGAACGAGTACTACATGCACCTGAGGGGCGAGATCGGGCAAGAAGACCTTTACGCCTCCTACCGACTCCAGGCGGAACGTGCTGCCGCAGAAGCGTGGAACTGCACGCTCGGGAAGGAGAGTTCGGCGAGCGTGCGCGAGAGGATCGCTGGTGTCCTCGGCAGGGAGGACCGATGGGTCCTTATCGGCGGGCCGCCGTGCCAAGCCTATTCGCTTGTGGGCCGATCCAGGAACATGGGGATCAAGGATTACGATCCGTCCAAGGACCTGCGGCAGAAGCTGTACGTGGACTATTTACAAGTGATCGCTGACCATGCCCCGGCGGTCTTTGTCATGGAGAACGTCAAGGGCCTGCTTTCCGCCCAGTTGGGCGGCACACGAATTTTTGACAAAATACTTGGGGACCTGCGTTCCCCGTACCAGGCGCTTTTGGCAGAGGGGCGACAGCCTTCCCGTAGACACCGGCCGCGCTACGTCCTGCACTCCCTGAACCCCGCGGAGAATACGGGCACGCCGAAGGGGCCCTCGCCCGGCGATTTTCTGGTTCGCGCCGAGCGACACGGTATTCCGCAGTGCCGCCATCGGCTGATAATCGTGGGTGTGCGCAGTGACCTGAAAGCTTCGCCGGAGCCCCTGCCGGTCGCTGTGCGACCGACACCCGCCGAAGCGGTTCTCCGTGACCTGCCGCCGTTGCGGAGCGGAATCTCCGGGGGTCCCGACGGCGATGACCAGTGGCTGCGCCTCCTCAAAGCGAGCAAGGGGTGCCCTTGGGTGAGGAGGCTGGGTGCCGGCGAGGGTTGCGATGAGGTCGCCCGGCGTCTCGCCGCCGCCGCGCGTTCCGCTGCGGTCCCAGTGCACGGCCGCGGAGGCGAGTTCATCCGTGGGGCGGTCGGCCCGGACTACGAGCCTGAGTGGTTTCTTGACCCGCGCATCGGTGGAGTGTGCAACCACAGCGCCCGGTCCCACATGGAGAGCGACCTTTACCGATATCTATTCGCCGCATGTTTCGCGAAGGTGCATGGGCGCAGCCCGTCGCTGGCGGATTTCCCGGTGGAGATATTACCGGCGCACGAGAATGTGCCGGAGGCGCTCAGGACCGGGCATTTCTCCGACCGCTTCCGCGTGCAGCTCCCTGACCGGCCGTCGACCACGATCACCAGTCACATCTCCAAGGACGGCCACTACTACATCCACTACGACGCCGCGCAGTGCCGCAGTTTAACGGTACGGGAAGCGGCGCGGCTCCAAACATTTCCCGACAATTATTTTTTCTGTGGTGGCAGGACGGCGCAATACACCCAAGTCGGGAATGCCGTGCCGCCCCTTCTGGCACGCCACATTGCCCATGTCGTCTATGATATGCTCAGGTAAAAGGGGGCGCCGGTCATGGATAAGCTCTCCAAAGAACACCGCAGCTGGAACATGTCGCGGATTCGCAGCAGGAACACCAGGCCGGAGATGGTTGTTCGGTCACTGCTTCATAAGGCGGGCTTCAGGTTTCGTTTGCACGTAAAAGGGTTGCCCGGCACGCCGGACATTGTGCTTCCCAAATATCGGATGGCGATCTTCGTCCACGGCTGTTTTTGGCACAGGCATCCGGGGTGCAGGTACGCCTACATGCCAACAACAAGGAGGCTATTCTGGAAGAATAAGTTCGCCAGGAACGTGGCGCGTGACCGCCTTGCACGTCGCCAATTGGAGGCGGCTGGGTGGCGAGTCCTCATCATCTGGGAGTGCCAAGCAGAGGGCCCCCACAGGCCCGCTCGCCAGACACAAAGAGGAGCCCGCCGGGGTGCGCGGGGTGCACCCCAGCGAGTCGACAGGGGCGTCCGCTGCCCGTCAGGCCGCCGATGGGGGGCGGAACTTGTCAAACTCCTTCGGAAGCTTCGCCATGATTCTCTCCGAGGACATCGAGTAAAGGTCCCAAGTTAGGTCAAACTGGTTTAGGACGTCAATCAGCCGGCGCACGGTGCCCGGGCTGTTGCCCTTGCTCGCCGAACCCCGCTTGAACGATCGCCCGACCGGGTCGTAGTAAATTTTTGTTGCCAGCCCCACGATGCCCGGATTCGTCACAATTTCCTGCCGCGAGGCGATCTGCTCTGCAATGTCGCCGGGCTTGTCCAACGGCCCGCAAAGTAGGATCGTCGCGCGGTCGGGTTCGTCGCCGTGGGCGCGAAATATGCCGTAGGGGCCGGCCAAGAGGTGCCGGTAATATCTCCGGTAATCGGATGCCGCCGGGACGTAGCGGGCGTTGTCGCCCACCTCCCGTCGGCCGCCCGCGCCGGGGGGGCAGACCGCGTCGAAAAATAGGAGGCTGAGCCATGCCCACAACCCGACGTCGCGAAGCACATCGAAGCCCTCCAAGCCATCGAGCACGCCATGCAAATAGCGCGCCGCCTCCATCCGAGTCGCAAAGCTGCGGGCGGCTACCTCGGTGCCGGGGGGTACTATGGCAGAGTACGCGTCGTCCTCGAGGAGGCCGGGCGGCGGCTCGGTCGCTGGCTCCGCCCGGAGATCATTTATGAGCTTCTCGAAACGGCCGACCCCCTCGTCGTTGAAACGGCGCAATCTCATGTTGTGGCCTCCGCTAATCTCTCAAATTCCGCCTTGAAGGTGTCGAGCATTCGGTGCTCCTTGCAGAATGCCGCAACCGCGCGCGCTATCCAGCGCTCCCATTCTTGGTCGCCACCGTTTTCGGGGGGGGGCTTGTCGACACCCGGCAGGGAGGAGGCGAACACCAGCCAGCGACAACGCCAGTCCGCCGCGTCGTCGCCGTCATCGACGGCGCCTGCCCCCTCCACCTTGTAGATGTGCCACAGCACCTGCCGCATAGCCGCGGGGTAGACCAAGGAACGGAACGCAGCCGACTTCGCAGCGGCCTTCCAATCGCCGACCCGGTTATTGACCTCGAGCAGCGGACCGTTCTGCCCGCTGAAATCAACTCGCCAAATCTCCTGCCCTAGGTCCGCGCCGAGGGGAGGGAGCAATGGCACGCGGCTTTCCGGTTGCTCGCTGTCATCACCCGGCGGTATCCGGTCGCCTTCGGCCAGCAACATTCCGCCGGGCTCGCCGGCGGCGGTTACTCGGACGCGGAAGAGCAGCGCGTCGGCGCTGGCAAACTCGTGTAAACGTCGCTCGGACTCCTTTGGGGCGGTCGGGGCCGCGACGGTGCCGAAGGGAAACCGCATGAAGGTGGTTTGTCGGTAGGCCTCGACAAAGACCAAGGAATCACCGGGTAGGCCGTACCTGCCAAGGTCCAGCACGGCTTCGAATACCAACGCCCCGCTTCGCGAAGTATTGAGATGGATTTTCACGTCTCGCAGCAATATCCGCTTACGGCCCGTCGAGTTAATTCGCCTAATCGGCATCGGGTGCCTCCTTCGCTTCGGCACAGATGTAAAGGTCGCGGTCGGCGTCAAATCCGGTGACCTCAAGATTGAAATCCGGCGCGGTGGGTGTGACCAGTAGCCTGTTGCGTTCGGCTTTCGCGACCTTGACGCCGCGCGTGTTTTGGTGTTTCAACGTCTGCATATCCGCGAGGTCGAAATCGGCTTCATGGTATTTATTGAGGGGTTTGCCACGGCGGACGTCGTACGCGACGCGAATCTCAATGTTGGCGGGCGGAGCGGCGCCCTGATCGCCCGCGCGCACCGCAAATCCCCCCACCAACTTGTCAATGCGGAATCGGCGCAATTTCGCGGGCACGGGCGGGACGACCGGGGCGGCGGTGGTCGTACCCTGGTCCCGGTGCGATTTGCGGCGGCTGGCCGGGACGGCCTCGTCATCCTCTGACGCTCTCGGGATTGAGAAATAATCGATTGTTATGCTTGGATCCGGCTTCTGCTCCTGATGGCTGAGTATCCGGAAAAGCTCCGAGACGGATTTACGCACGAAGTCGATCGCCGCGGGACCGAATTTATATTTATCCTTGAACTTGCTGGTGTTCTGGCTCCATTGGGTATGGGCTGGCGTCTCCGCATCCCGGAGGAGGGATGCAAGTGGTTCGTCCTCAACGATCACCAGCGAGCGAATCTGGGGGACACGGGGTGGCCTCACGTCGGAAATTATCAGTTCATCGCGTATGAACGTCGGCTTATCACCGTCGCTTTGGCTCTGCTCAATAAACAAATTGAAGTAAGTCCGGCGCGGGCCGCCGCCACGCTTCTGCACCGACATCGGAACCCGGATTGCAACACGCTCTCGTCGCCGGAGCAACTCCCGAATTTCCGAGGCAACATTTTCCGGCACAAGCGCAGCGGACCAAGTTTGGGCCTTGCCCTCCGGCGGTGGTTCAAGGGCGGCAAACTCATCTGGTAGCCGCGTTTTTGCCCACTCCGCCAGCTCAACCAAGGGCAGAATTTCACTGGCGCATCTGCCACCGATTGACTCGATCCGTTGCACGATCGTCTTATCGTCGAGCTCGATCTCCGACGAGGGGGTAGCAACGGCCACTGACAGGTCGCCCATCAGAATAGGATAGAAAAAGCCTCGCAGGACGGCACCCATAATCCCATTTCCGCTTACCCCGTCCTCCTCCTCATCCTGGTACCATGGGACGACGATGGACAGCCCGCTCTCCCCCTTTCGTTCAATTTGGAAGTCCCTCCGAAATGCGTCTATCAAGGCCGCATCTTTTGTCGGCCGCATAAAGCAGTCCTCGCGCGGAATCCCGAAGTAGCCGTCCGACTTAAAGTGTTGGTCGCCAATCTGGTGGTATTTAATAATGGACCGCCCGAACAGCAACGGGACATCTTCCCCGCGCCGGACGGTCAGGCTTAGGAAGCTGTTGATGCGGCTGGCGAGGGTAAACACCGTCTTGCCCACGCCCCAGCTTCCGCGGTCATCACCGCGCTTATCCGAGTGTCCCTCGGCACGAAAAAAATTAAGAAAATGGTTGACCGCGTCCTCAGCTACGAAATTTGCGTCGGTATCACCCGTTAGCCCCGTCGTGCCAAAGTCCTCAAAGACCAAGAAGGGGCAGCCTGCTTCGAGGTCTGGTTGGTTGGCCAGGCCGTTGTTGGGTGCGGTGATGTGGGGCCAAAGCGTTTCGAACCAACACCGTGCGCGGTGAGGCTTCAGGGCACCGGGTTTACCAGAGACGAAAATTCTCACGCGGGCGGCGCGCTCGGGGCGCCCGTCTGGGCCCTTGCAGCGAGCATCCAAGCTGTTCTGGATGCCCTCACGAATTAGAGCCTCGGCGACGTTGGCGACGGCCTCGGTCGAGAAGAACTCTCCCGATATTGGGTTGCGAACAGTGTCGGTCGGCCCCTGCGTATAGAACTGCCATTTTTCGTCCATATTTCTTTCCTGTTTGCAAGGCCTGCCACGCCGCCTCCCGGGCCGCAAAAGCTGCACCTACCCACGCCATTCCGGTAGCTCCGCCCACGCGGCGGCGACCGTATCCTCAATGCCCTCTCTGCGGCCCAGAGTGTAGCCGGACCGGCGCCCGTGCTGTTTGACGACACCGAGCTGCGCCAGCCAAGCCAGCGCGACATACCCCTGGTAATCCGGTATCTCCGCCCCGGTGGCGGTGTCCCTTAAGGGCAAAAGCTCGCCGCCATTAAATAGCTTTCCCTTTGCGCCGATACGCTGCGCGGCGGCGACCGTCGCCCGGACGGCAGCAAGCGGCGCGCGGTGGTTATACTCGGCCTTTTCCTTTCTCGACCAACCGATTTTAACCAGTTCCTCCCCCCGGCGAAAGAATTTAGGGTACCCCCCCGTCGAGACACGTGCCCTTCGGCCGGCATTTTCATTGCTCCCTGCCGCCGCCGGTTGGGGTGGCGAAGTCGCGACACGGGCCTCCGCCGCCAAGCCAGCGATCGCTTTGGCAAACTCCGTCGCCCGTTGTACCCCCGCGTAGTCGCCCTCGCCGACGGCCTCGGCCACTAACTTTTGCAGGGCAAACTCGCAGTTTTCCAATAGCCGTACTGTTTCTTTCCAATCCATTTCAGTATGGTAAACATAAACTAAATCTAAGTCAAGCGAAAAAGTAAATTTTCCCGGCCGAGGCGACCGTGGGGCCGCGGGGTGGACGCGCAGCCCATCGGGTACCGCTTATTTCCGCGCCTGCGCCGTCCCGGAGACTGCCGGCGGCAAAACGAAACAACGCACCCCGGCCCCTGCGCGTCGCGGCTCCAGCCTGTCCAAGCTCGGGGGGTCCCCGGGCCAAAGGGAATTTGGGCTCAGGCAGGCGCCGGGGTGACCGCAGGCGAAATTATTTCATCGGTGGCTGGCGTATCGACTTTGGCCTATCATCGAGACGTTGCGAGTTGAGATGGATAGCCGCAGGCGGTTGAGGAACAGATGCCGGCACACATGATTGATCTTCAGGATGTCCGAAAGATTTACGCGGCGGGCTCGCAGCGTGTCGAGGCCCTGCGCGGTGTGAGCCTGCAGATGGAAAATGGCGAATTTGTCGCCATCATGGGGGCCAGCGGGTCGGGCAAATCAACGCTGCTGCATCTCTGTGCCCTGCTGGACCGGCCGACATCCGGAACGGTGACCATCGGGGGGCAGAATCTTTCGGCATTGTCGGAGCGGCAATGTGTGGAGTTTAGGCGACACCGGGTGGGACTGATCTTTCAACAGTTCAATCTGATCCCCAACCTTTCCGTACTGGATAATGTTCTTCTGCCGGCACGGCTTGCCGGACGGTGCGATGCATCCTGTATCCGGCGGGCGACCGATCTGCTGGACCGTCTGGGGCTTGCCAATCGTCAGCATCACCGGCCCGATGCGCTCTCCGGCGGTGAACAGCAGCGCACGGCCATCGCGCGGGCCCTGATCATGAGCCCCCCGCTGCTGCTGGCGGATGAACCGACGGGCAATCTGGATTCCGCCAATTCAAGGCAGTTCTGGAGCCTGCTGGGGGATATGGTGGCGGAGACATCGTTGACCGTGCTGGTGGTCACCCACGAACCCTCAGCTGCGGCCGAAGCGGATCGGGTGGTGGTCCTGCGGGACGGTACCGTGGCCGGGCAATTCAACGTGGAGGAAGCCGAAAATGCCGGAGAGCTTGCGGCTCGCTATCAGCTCCTTACGCGGTAAGCCGATCCGGGCGCTGCTTTCGTGCCTGGCCGTGATGATGGCGGTGGCCCTGGTATTTTGCGCCAGCGGGGCGATGGACTGTCTCGAGGCATCCTTTACGCACAATTTGGATCAGCGCCTGGGGCGAACGACGGCGCGGGTGCTGCCGGCGTTTGCGGCAGCCCATCAGTTGCTGCCGTTTTCGGTCATCCAGAAACTGCGCACCATGCCGCAGATCAAGGCGGTTCAAGGGCGTGCTTTTGCGCACCTGCCGATCAAGTGCGGCCAGCATCTTGCTTACGCCGATGTGGTGGGGATTCAGATGGCGGCTACCGAGAACCGGGTGAATCCACTCTCGGTCGCCCAAGGTCGCCCGTTGGGCAGCGTACCCAATGGGATTGTATTAAATGGGGCTTTGGCGGCCATGCTCGGGGCGCATGTCGGATCGACGATTACGCTTACCGGGCAGCGGAAAGGCGTATTTGTTCTTACGGGCATCATGCACCGTTCAGCGGTGCGGCGATTTATATCCTTTCCGCAGGCGTTTATCCGGCTGAAGAATCTGCGCCAGATATGGCCCATCCACGGTCTGACGCGTGTGGATGTGCGGGGAGAGCCCGGGATCAAACCGGCTGAAATCGCCGCCCTGATTCGCCATAAACTCGGGCCCATCGCACGGGTGCAGGCGGCCGGAGCGGCGCAGAAGACTTTTTCCCGCATCAAGCGGGTTATACGTGATCTGCGGCTGGGGGTGAGCATACCGGCGGCCTTCGGGGCGGGGATGCTCGTGCTGGGGCTTGGACTGGTGGGGCTGGCGGGGCGCATCCGGGAACTGGGGCGTCTGCGGTGCATCGGGGCCTCACCGGTGCAGGTCTTCACACTGGTGATCTTTGAGCAGATCACGATTGCCGTCGCTGCTATCATCGGCGGATGTGCCGTGGGTCTGGTTGCCGTTCGCATATTAACGCTTCATTACGCGCACTTTTTCTCCGTCTTCCACATTTCATCCAGCACGTTTCTGTTTGCCGTTGCCGCCGGTGTGCTGGCGATCCTTATCGGCAGCCTTCCGGCGCTGGTGACGGCCCTGCGGGCCCAGCCGATGTCGGCATTTCTGATTGCCGGGCGACCGAACCGGCCGCGTCGTGTGACGATTCCACTGCTGCTGGCGGTGTTGCTTGTGGCGGCGCAGGTTATGCTGTGGAAGGTTCCGCAGCATCAGTGGGCAGTCTGGTTTTATCTGTTTTTCGGCCTGCCGATGATTCTCATCGCGGCGTGTCTGGCGTGCCCGGCGGCGGTGCTGCTGATCGAGCGGGTGCTGGCGCGTCCGCTGGCGGGGATATGGGGAGTGGGCCGCGAATTTATTTC
>JAJZKJ010000042.1 GCA_021804195.1 Acidobacteriota bacterium | reverse complement strand
GGCATCATTGACACGGTTCAGGTGGTGGCATAACGGGGTTTTTTATGCGCATCGCCCGCGTCATCGGCAACGTGGTAGCCACCGTCAAAGACCCGCAACTCGAAGGCTTTAAATTATTGCTGATTGAGCCGATGGGGCCGCGCGGTCCGCAAAAACCGCTCCTGGCGCTCGACGGCATCGGCGCCGGTCCCGGCGAATGGGTCTATTTCTGCCGTGGCAAGGAAGCCAGCTTCGTATGGCGTCCGCGCGAGGTGCCCACCGATGCCGCCATTGTCGGCATACTCGACCCAGCCGCCAATCACGCCTGGCAGTCGCGCTGGCAGTCGGGCGGAAACAAAGGTAAAAACATATGATCCTGGGACGGGTGGTGGGCGAATGCGTGGCTTCGCAAAAAGACCCCAGCCACGAGGGCCGCAAGCTGCTGATGGTTCAGCCGCTCACCCTCGAAGGCGGCGAGCAGCCCGGGCCGCCCGTGCTGGCGCTGGATGCCGTGGATGCCGGCATCGGCGACCGGGTGCTTTTGGCGCTCGAAGGCTTTTCCGCGATGACTGCCGTGGGCCGACCCAATTCCCCCATTGACGCCGCGGCCATCGGCGTGATTGATACGGTGGACATCACCGATCCTGCCTGAACCACCCGAGTGGTTATTGCTCCGCATAAAAGTGGCGAGCCACTTTTTTTGCTTCGCCGTCCCAGTGCCTGCCATCTCGCATGGCTCTGCCTGCAACTCGGCCGGTGCGTCGTCATGAGGCGGGCGGGCTCTACGATACTGATTCTGTTTTCATTTGCGATTAGCATTCCTTAAGGAGATTTGTCATGGCTTCATTGCGCCCCAAAATGGGGTGTCTGGTTGTGCTTTGTCTGCTTGCATTATTCGGACTGGCCTGGGCCCAACTCAGCCCGGTGTTCCACTCGTCCACAGCAAAGTCTGCAGCAAAACATTTACGGAGACCCCGGCACTTGTACTACAATGCGGCTCGGCAGTAATGGCGGAGCCACTTTTTTTGCTTCGTCATTCCAGGATGCAAAATGATTCATAAGGAAGGGCACTTTGGCTCGATGAGTGAATCGTTATGGCGCGACTGGTAGTGATTGGCAGCCTGAACATGGATCTGGTGGCCTGTGCGCCGCGCCTGCCGGTAACGGGTGAAACCCTGGTAGGTCATACCTACTTTGACGAGCCCGGCGGCAAAGGCGCCAATCAGGCCTACGCGGCGGCCAGACTGGAAGGTTCGGTGGCCATGCTGGGCCGCGTGGGTGATGATGAGTTTGGCCGCCGCATGCGCGACAATTTACGCCAGGCCGGCTGCTCGGTGACCGGCATCCTGACTCTGCCGGGCTGCGTCAGCGGCATTGCCGTCATCTTTGTCGCCGATACCGGTGAAAACACTATTATCATCGTCCCCGGCGCCAACGACCGCTTCACGGGGGCAGATGTTATGGCCCAGGCGGGGGAACTGGCGGACGCGCGCGTGGTGCTGCTGCAGCTCGAAAACCCTTTGCCTACCGTTGTGGCCGCCGCGCGGGCGGCGCATGCCGCCGGCGCGCGGGTGATTCTCGACCCCGCCCCGGCCCAGCCGCTGCCGCACGAATTATGGGCCACGCTGGATATTGTGACGCCCAATGAAACCGAAGCCGCCATTTTGGCCGGGCTGCCGCCGGGCCGGCTCACACCGGCGGAAGCCGCGCCACTGGCCCGGCAGTTGCAGCAACGCGGCGCGCGCCATGTAATTGTGAAACTGGGCGATCAAGGCTGTTTATTAGCCGAGGCCGGCGCCGCGCCCCGGCATTTGCCCGCCCCCCAGGTCGCGGCGGTGGACTCCACCGCCGCCGGAGATATTTTTAATGCCGCGCTGGGCGTGGCTTTGGCCGAAGGCCAGGAATTGGCCGCCGCCTGCGGCTTTGCCAATGCCGCCGCCGCACTCTCGGTGACCCGCCGCGGCGCCCAGGCCTGCGCGCCCACCCGCGCGGAAGTCGCGCAAATGTTGAATGCGCGATCAAGCGTTCGGCCCCGGGGATAAAAAAACAAAACCGCCGCGGCGCTTCAGCCCCGCATGCGCCGCCGCCAGCCTGTGTTATCGTCGAGCGCCAGCCGGGCAAATATGCTGATCACCAGGACAAACCCCGTCACCAGCAGCGCCGCCGCATAGGCCAGGGCATGGGCGCTGGCAAAGGGCTCGGTAATAAAGGCCCAGATGGCATACGTTAAATAGCCCACGGGTTCCTGGGTCAAATGTCCGTTCCAAAGAAAATTCGACCAGCCCGCGGTATAGAGCAGGGGCGCGGTTTCTCCCACCGCGATGGCCAGCGCCAGCAGCACTCCGGTGAGGACCCCGGGCAAGGCCAGCGGCACGGTGATGCTCATGACCACCCGGCTGTCGCTGGCGCCCAGCGCGTAGGCGGCATCGCGCATTTCCCGCGGCACCTGGCGAATCGCCATTTCGCTGCCGCGGGTGATATAAGGCAGGGCAATGATGGCCAGGGCAATGCCGCCGGCGGCGGCCGAGAAGCCCCAGCCCAGATCTTCCACCAGTGTTACGTAGCCGAAATAGCCGATCACAATCGAAGGCACGCCCACCAATACATCCGAAAAAAAGCGAATCACCGGCGCCAGCCAGCCGGTGTCAAACTCGGCCAGATAAATGCCCGCCGCCAGTCCCGGCGGCAGCGCCAGCGCGATCCCGCCCAGGGCCAGGATCAGGGTGCCTTCAATGGCATTCATCAGGCCGCCGCCCGTGCCCACGGTGCCGTGCGTGATCATTTTCCAGTTCAGCGCGCCCAGCCCGTGCAGCACCACCGTGGCCAGAATCCAGACCGTGGCCGCGCCCAGGCATAAAAATGCCAGCCCGCACAAACCCCAGCCGCATGCATCAAAGATCCGCCGCCGCCAGGCGCGCCGGCGCGGCGCCGCGAACGGGAGCGTGGGTAAGGCGGGGTTCAGACTGGCCATTTACACCATCCTCGCGGACCAGCGGCCGTGATAGTAAATCAACAGGCGGGCAGCGCCGTTGACCACAACCGAAATCACGCAGAGCACCAGGGCCACTTCCGCCAGCGACCGCACCGCGATGCCGGTCGGATCCTGCAGCGCGCTGTCGAGCTGCGAAACAATGAACGATGCCATGGTCGAGATGGGGGAATAAATATTGCGCGGCAGATAGTTCAGCGCGTTCCCGCTGATCATCAGCACCGCCATGGTTTCGCCCAGCGCCCGGCCAGTGGCCAGAATGCTGGAGCCGATCAGCACCCGCCGCGCGCCCGGCAACAGCACCGACCACAGAGTTTCAAAGCGGCTGGCGCCCAGCGCCAATGAAGCGTCGCGCTGCGTGGCCAGTTGAGTGACCAGGGCATCCCGCAGCGTGGCCGTAATCAACGGCACGATCATCAGACAGAGCACCAGGCCGGCCGTCAGCAAACCGTATCCGCTGCCGGAGTGGCCCGCAAAAAAGGGAATGAACTTCAGATGATGGGCCATCCATGGGTAGAGATGATGGCCCAGAAATGGAATCACCACCACATATCCCCACAGGCCGAAAACCACGCTGGGAATAGCGGCCAGCATTTCCACAAAAAAAGAAATCCATGAGCGCATGCCGGCCGGCACCGCCTCGGCCAGAAAAATCGCCGCCCCCACCCCGACCGGAATCGCCAGGATCACCGCGATCAGCGTGCTCAGCAGCGTGCCGGCAATCAGAAATAAGATGCCGTAGCTGGCGCCCGGCATGACTTCGCGGCCATGCCGCAGAATTGGGTTGCTATAAAGATTGCCCAGATTCCAGGTGTTGCGGCGCAGGAACCCGATGCCATTCATGCGGATGGCCGGCCAGGAATAAACGGCCAGAAAAACCACGATCGCCAGCAGGGCAAGAGCCACCACACTGGCTAAAACGGCGATCAAGTGGCGAAATTTCATATCAATACGGGTGGCGGGGCCGCTTTTTTTGCTTCGTCATTCCAGCGTCCGGCCGCGGCAGCAAACCTGCGCGCCAGACCTGCGGACGCCTCCATTTTATTCTACCGGGGAAGGCGGGCGGGGCTGCTTTTTTTGCTTTGCCATTCCAGCATCCGGCGCGGCGATGTGGCGGGTGGGTCGTAAAACACATGCGGGCGGCCAGGTTCGGCCGCCCGCATGCTTGACCTCCGTCGCCGTCCGCTTATTGAATTTCCGCGATCTGCGCCTGGCTTAATTTCACCACCTGCGCCGGCAGCGGCACAAAGTGCACCCGGCGCATGAAGCTGGGAGCATTGCCGCCGCTGCGGCTGATGGCCCAGCCGAAGAGCTGGCGCAGCGCCGCCGCGGTCTGCGCAGACCCCTGTTGCCGGTTCACGATGGCGTACTCGTAGTTGATGATGGGATAAGACATCCGGCCCGGAGCGAAGATCAGGCTGATGCGTTCGTCTTTGGGAGTTTTGGGCACCATCACCGCGGCCGCGGCATCGGCCGTGCGCGCGCTGGGCAGCAGGAAGTTGCCGGCCCGGTTCTTGAGCAGCGCGATTCCCAGCCGGTCGCGGCGGATCGCGTTCTCAAAGCTCGTGCCGATATAAGCAATGGCGTACGGATTGTCTTTGATCGCCGTCACCATGCCCGGATTGCCTTCCGCGCCCAATCCGCCTGATACCGCCGGCCAGCTCACGCTGGTGCCATAGCTGGTCTGGTTGGCCCAGCTGGGCGTGCTGAACGACAGGTATTGCGTGAAGATGAAGGTGTCGCCGCTGCCGTCGGTGCGGTGCACGGGAATAATGACGTGATGGGGCAGGTTCACGCCGGGATTCAAGCCGCGGATCCGGGCATCATTCCAATAGCGAATCGAACCGGTATAAATTCCCGCCAGCACCGGACCGCTGAGCTTGAGATGGCGGTTGTTCAAGCCCGGCAGATTGTAGTTCACCATCTGCATCGAAATCGCCAGCGGGATATTCAGCATGTTGGAGTGCATTTTTTCCATGGCATTGCTGAGATAGGCATCCGAAGCGCCAATCTGGGCGAGTCCGGCGATGGACTGCGAGATGCCGGTGCCGCTGCCGGTGGATTGGGTCGTGATGCGCACATTCGAGTGCTGCCGGCGATACACCGGAACCCACAAATTGAAGAGCGGATAAAGCAGGCTGGATCCGGTTTCGAGAATGTTGACAACCGGATCGGCCGCGAACAGCACCGGCAGCGCCAGCGCCAGGGCCAGCAAACCGGTCAGAATGCGGGTGGAGCGAGAGGGGTGGTTCCAATGCATGTAATGATGTCTCCTTGACGATCTCGACTTCAGGGTAACAACATTCAATTCCGGCTTTGATGACAGAATCATGACAGGTGGCGGGGCCGCTTTTTTTCACGGAATGGAGTGGTCTGGGAGCGCGGCCGCGGGCATTTTTCCTGGCGGCCGCGGCGGCAACTCATGGCAAGATGGAGCCTATGCAGATCGTGCCCTGGATCGCTGTAGCCGCGGGACTGGGCCTGACCGCCGCCGGCATCGGAGCGGCGCGGCTGCGCCGGCCCTCCCCCCTGCAGAAAGAACGGTTGCGGCGCCAGCGCTTACTGCAGCACGGCCGGCTGGCGGCTGGAGAAGTCCTCGAGTGGTTTGCGGTGCCCCCATCGCCGAAGCTCAAACCCCGCCGCCGTGGACCGGCTTCTGTTCCGCCCCCTTGCACCCGGCTGATCTATCGTTATGAAGTGGCCGGAGTATGTTACGAAAGTTCACAGGATGAGGAGCTGGCCGACCCGGCAGCAAAGGGGCTGTTGCCCGGCACGCCCATCAGCATCAAATTTGACCCCCGCAATCCCGGGAATGCCATGCTGCTGATCGAGTCCAACTCCCCCGCGCCGCGGGAAAATAGCGGCGCAGCAGACTTCATAAAAAGCTGATCAGCAAACCCAGCGCGGCGCCGAACATGACCAGAATCGTAATCCAGCCCAGCAGGTTCATGGTGTGGGTGTTGACCCAGGGCCCCATGGTCTGCGGATCCTGGGTAATGCGCAAGACGGCCAGCATGAGAAACGGCGTCGAAATGCCCTGCACGATGCCGGCATAGACCAGGGCATGCATGGGGTTCAACCCCAGCAGATTCATGGCGACTTCGGCCAGGGTGATCAGCGTGGCAATGATATAAAATGCCGGCGCATCCCGGGGTTTGGCCCGCAAGCCGTGTTTCCAGCCCAGGCTTTGGCATATGTCGAAGGCGGCGCCAATCGTCATCACCGGCAGCGCCAGAAATCCCGCGCCGATCATGCCCGCGGCAAATAGCCAGCCCGCCGCCGGTCCGGCCAGCGGCTGCAAGGCCCGCGCCGCCTGGGCCGCGCTCTGGATTCGGTATGCCCCGGCTTGAAACAGAGTCGAAGCGGCGGCCAGCAGGATGAAATACATCACCAGGTCGGAAAAAAATACGCCCAGCGCGATGTCATACCGGGCGCGGCGCAGTTCCCCCGCCGTGGTGCCGGCCCGGTCGCTCAGCCGGCGGCGGCCCATGCGGATGTCTTCTTCCACATCCTGATTGGATTGCCAGGTCAATAAATAGGCCGACAGATTCGAGCCGATGATCGCCACCAGCAGGCTGAAAAATTCCCGGTTGAACTTGAGATGAGGCAGCAAGGTGGCCGCGAGCGCCATGCGCCAGTCCGGCCGCGCCAGCCAGCCCGAGCCGATATAGGCGAGCAGGCTGAGCGTGATCACGCGGAAAATATTGCGCAGAATGGCATAGCCTTGAATCTGTAAAACCAGCGCGGCCGCGCCCACCCCAAGCGCCGCCACGCTCAGCTTCACCGGCCAGAGCAGATGGATGCCCGCGGCGATGCCACCCAGATCCGCGCCCGCCTCGATCAGATTCCCAAGCGCCGCCGCCAGCAGCAGCGCGAACAACACCCGGCGCGAATACCGCAGCCGAATCACCTCGAACAATCCCTGGCCCGTCACCTGGCCGACCTTGGATGCCAGATAGACAACCGTGAAGGTCAGCGGCAGGATCCAGAGCGCGGACCAGAGAATGCCCGGCCCCAGCGCGGCCCCGGCAGCGGAATACGTGCCAATCGCCGCCGGATCATCATCCGCGGCGCCGGTAATCAACCCCATGCCCACGGAGCGGAAAGCCTGCCGCGACCTGTAATGAGGCGCCTTCGATTGCCGCCGTGCCATGAGCGTCGGGTCGGGCTTGCGGCGGTCCCGGGCAATGACCGGAAGACGGTGTTTTTCCCTGCGCCACTGCTTCCAGGCGCGAAAATAATTCATGCTCTGGGGTTGGAAGCAGAGCAGCCGCTGAATGTTTGATGGAATGGGCTAAAAGTATTTTGGCTCGGGGCGGAATGGCGCGGTGGAGCTCAGGCGTATCAAATATGTGGTGGCATCAAATATTTTGCACGCACAGGTTTGAGGACGGGGATTCACTGCCCGCCTGCCGGCGGCGCGGCCCCGCCGCTTTGCCGCTGGTTCCAGTTCTCAAACGGCAGCCCGTTTTCCACCCGCGCCATCTCGATGCAACCCTCGACCGGGCAGACCAGGGCGCAGAGATTGCAGCCCACGCATTCGTCTTCCCGCACCCGCGGCACGCGCAATCCGGCGGGATAGCTGACCCGCGGATGCAGCCGGGCGCGCTCCATGCCGGGTCCGAGATTGGGTTCAATGCACTGGTGGGCGCCATCTTCGCAGGCGATATAGCAGAGATGGCAGCCGATGCATTTTTGGGCATCAATGCGGGCCACAATCTTGTAATTCAAATCGAGGTGACCCCAATCGGTGATCTTGGGTGTCACCGCGCCGCGCAGACTTTCCACTCCGGCCAGCCCCCGGCTCTGTAAATACTGCTCCAGCCCGTCGCACAGGTCTTCGACGATGCGGAAGCCGTAATGCATGACCGCCGTGCAGACCTGCACCGCTCCCGCGCCGAGGGCGATGAACTCGGCCGCGTCGCGCCAGGTGGCGATGCCGCCGATGCCGCAGATAGGAATTTTGACCCGCTGGGCGCAGGCCGCGACCATGTTGAGCGCGATCGGCTTGACCGCCGGACCGCAGTAACCGCCATGGGTGCCCAGGCCGCCCACGGTGGGCAGCGGCTCCAGGGTATCGAGATTCACGCCGATGATGCTGTTGATGGTGTTAATCAGCGAAATGGCGTCGGCGCCGCCGCGCGCGGCCGCTTCGGCCAGGCGCGCCACATCGGTGATGTTGGGGGTTAATTTAACGATCACCGGCGTGCGCGCCGCTTCTTTCACCCAGGCCGTGATCATTTCCGTATATTCGGGCACCTGGCCCACCGCGGCGCCCATGCCGCGCTCGCTCATGCCGTGCGGACAGCCGAAGTTCAGCTCCAGCCCGTCGCAGCCGGTGTCTTCGGCGCGCCTGACGATCTCATGCCAGGCTTCCCGCCGTGATTCCACCATCAGCGAGGCGATCACGGCATGCTTGGGGAAACGCCGCTTGGCCTCGGCCATTTCGCGCAGGTTGACCTCGGTGGGCCGGTCGCTGATCAGCTCGATATTGTTGAAGCCGATCAGCTTTTCCCGCCCCAGGTCCAGGCCGCCGTAGCGCGAAACGGTATTGACCACCTGCTCGCCGATGGTTTTCCAGACCACGCCGCCCCAGCCGGCCTCAAACGCCCGCACCGCCTGGCCCAGGGTATTTGTGGGCGGACCGGAAGCCAGCCAGAAGGGGTTGGGGCTGCGAATGCCCGCGAAATTGATCTCCAGAGCCATGGGCTAAAAAACTACTGTCCGCGCATGTGAACCAGCCAGTCATGAATGCCGCGCGCCGCGGCCATTCCTTCCGCGACCGCATCCACCACCTCGGCGCCGCCGTTGACGCAATCTCCCGCGGCAAAATAGCGGGGATTTTGGGTCTGAAAATGATCGGAATTGACTTGAACCCGCCCCTGCCGCACAGTCACGCCGGGCAGGCTGGAAAGCAGTTTGGCCAGCGGCGCCTGGCCAATCGCCGAAACCACCTGGTCGGCGCCAAGCTGGAACTCCGAGCCGGGAATTGCCTCTACCCGGGCTTCCCGCCCCGTTCCCCGCAGCCGCGTGCGCTGGCATTCGACTGCGGTAACATGGCCATTTTCTCCCAGGATGCGCACCGGCTGGGCATGCCAGAGAAATTGCACCTGATCGCGCAGAGCCAGTTCGTACTCATAGCGAAAGGCCGGCAGCTCAGCTTCGCCCCGCCGGTAGAGAATCATCACTTCCCCGGCTCCCAGCCGGCGCGCCGCCGTGGCCACGTCAATCGCGGTATTGCCGGCGCCCACCACAACCACGCGCCGGCCCACCCGCAGCTCGCGCCAGGGCCGGGTTTTCGTGGGGGTTATGAATTCCATGGCGCTGAGCACGCCCGCAAGCTCCCCGCCCGGCAAGCGGAGCCTTTCACTGTCGCCCAGGCCGCAGGCAATCAGGATGGCGTCGGCATCTTTCTCCAGTGTTTCCAGGCTGATGTCGCGGCCAACTTCGACACCCGTCCGCAATTCGAAGCCCAGTTGCCGCTGCAGCCAGGCCAGCTCGCGCAGGCTCTCTTCCGCGCGCGATTTATAAGCCGCGATGCCATAGGTGTTCAATCCGCCCAGGCCCGGATTGCGATCATACAGGATCGCCGCATAACCCCGGCGCGCCAGCGCCGCCGCCGCCGCGATGCCGGCCGGTCCGGCGCCGAGAATGGCCACCCGCCGGCCATTGGCCGGGCCCGGCTGCAACAGCCGCAGCTCGCGCTCCAGCGCCCAGGCCACGGCATAGCGCTGCAGCCGGCCGATCTCGACCGGTTTTTCGCCTTCGCGGTTGAGCACGCAGGCGCCTTCGCACAGTACTTCGGTGGGGCATACGCGGCCGCAGCTTTCGCCCAGCACATTGGCTTCGAGAATCACCCGGGCCGAGCCGGCCGGATTGCCGCTGGCGATTTTCTGTATAAACCCCGGCACGTCAATTCGCGTGGGGCAGGCCCGGATGCAGGGCGCATCGTAGCAATACAGGCAGCGCGCCGCCGATTCGCCGCCGCTTGCGGACTCAACCGCGGCAGCACATCGGCAAAACGCCGTTCATATTCTTCCTCTGGCAAGGGAAGCGCGAATTGGGTTGCCTCCGGCATATGGCGCCATGATTCCCCGCCCCGCCGCTTGACGAAGGGCTGAAGCGATGAATATTATCAGCATTCGCCCAGCGGTGGCGATTTTTTCTGCTGCGACGGGGTCCCCGGCCATGCAATTCGATACCTTGATCCAGGGCGGCACGGTGGTGACCGCCAGCGATAGCTTTGTTGCCGATGTCGGCATTCGCGGCGAATCGGTGGCGGCGCTGGGCGCGGGACTTCCCGCCGCCGGCGCCGGCCAGGTGATTGATGCCCGCGGCCTGCTGGTGCTGCCTGGCGGCATTGATGTCCATACCCATCTCGACATGCCCTTCGGCGGGACCACCAGCGCCGACGACTTCGAATCGGGCACCATCGCCGCCGCCTTCGGCGGCACCACCACGCTGGTGGACTTTGCCATCCAGTACAAGGGCCAGACGCTG
>JAJZKJ010000041.1 GCA_021804195.1 Acidobacteriota bacterium | reverse complement strand
GCACGAACGCTTCCACGCTCGCTTCGCACCCGCCGAAAGTCGGGTTGGTTCCCACGCTGATGGCGGCGGGAAAACTTTGTGCGTCAAAAACAGCCCGGCCGGAATAAACGCCATGCGCGGGAAGGAGCTGGCGCAATTCCAGGTTCACCGTCGGAAAGCCCAGAATCTTTCCCCGTCCGCCGGCGTGTTTCACCCGCCCGCAAAGCGCGTAGGGACGCCCCAACACGCGCTGGGCATCGGCCACGCGGCCATGGCTTACCAGCCAGCGGGCCAGCGTGCTGCTCACGTCCGCCAGCGCCAGATCACAGAGTGTAGTTTGGGCGGTGGGAACAACCAGGGTTTTAAAGCCCAGCGCCTCGCCGAATTCGCCAAGCGTTTCGACCGTTCCGCGGGCGCCGCGGCCAAAGGTGAAATTAACCCCCTCAACGAGCTGGCGGGCGGCCAAAGTCTCACACACGATTTTGCGTAAAAATTCCTCCGCGGTTATCGCCAGAAATTCGCGGCTTGTTCGTATCAGCAGAAGCACGTCCGGCGAAAACTCCGCCAGGCGCTTGAGGCGTTGCTCCACGCGCATCAGCGGCGGGCGGGACAGGGCGGGTTGGAGAATCGATAGCGGGTGCGGGTCGAAGGTCATGATGACAAACGGCCGGCCCGCGGCGGCGGCAATGCGGCGGCCTTCCCCCAGCATCCGCGCGTGGCCCGTGTGAACTCCGTCGAAATTCCCGATGCACAGCACGCCTTGCCGGCTCCGGGCGGGAAAAGCGCAGAGGTTATCCACCAGAATCATGGTTCAAGTATAAGACTCGCCGGCCGGGTTCTCCACCGGCGTGGCGGTTTTTCCGGGCGGGGCGATCATGCTCTGATATGGCCGTTTCCCATGACGATGAATTTATACGTACATAAATCCGCCGCCCCCATCGGGCCGCGGGCGTGGAGTTTGTCCGTGCTGATGCCGATTTCCGCCCCCAAGCCATATTCGTATCCGTCCGCCCAGCGGGTGGAGGCGTTGACCATCACGCCGGCGGAATCCACCTGTTGAATAAACTTGTTGGCGGTCTGGATATTATTGGTGATGATCGCATCCGTGTGTTGCGAGCCGTAGCACGCGATATGGGCGATGGCTTCATCCAGCGAATTGACCTGCTTGATCGCCACGATCAAATCCAGGAACTCCCGTCCCCAGTCCGCGTCGGTCGCCAGTTGGGCGTCCTGCAAAAGACCCAGGCTTCGCGCATCGGCGCGCATCTGAACTTTCGCCTCCCGATACCGCGCCGCCAGACGGGGAAGCACCTTCTGGGCAATGTCTTTATGCACCAGGATACACTCGGCCGTATTGCACACGGCGCACCCGTCCACCTTCGCGCTGTAGGCCACGTGGATGGCCATATCCGGATCGGCGTCTTTGTCGATGTATACGTGGCATACGCCCTTGTAATGTTTGATGACCGGAACGGTGGCCTGTTCCACCACGGTTCGTATGAGCGATTCGCCGCCGCGCGGAATGACCAGATCGACCAATCCTTCGGCCCTGACCAGGGCGCCCACGGCGGAGCGGTCCGACGTATCGACAAGTTGCACCGCGTCCGGATCAAGTTGGGATTGATGGAGCGCCGCGCGCACGACGCCGGCAATCGCCCGGTTGCTTCTCAGGGCCTCCTTGCCGCCGCGCAGAATGCAGGCGTTGGCGCTCTTGAGACAAAGGGCGGCGGCGTCGCTGGTCACGTTGGGCCGGCTTTCGTAGATAATGGCGATAACGCCGATCGGCACGCGCCGCTTTTCAATGCGCAAGCCGTTGGGCCGGTCATACGCCGCAATCGTTTGTCCAACCGGATCCGTCTGCCCGGCGATTTCCCGCACGCTGCGGGCCATCGCCTCGATTTTTTTTTCATCCAACGTCAAGCGGCCCAGCAGGGGTGCCGCCAAGCCGTCGGTCCCGGCCTGATCCACGTCGGCGGCGTTGGCTGAAAGTATGGCTTCTTTCTGCGCCAGAAGGCCGTCCGCAATATTCAACAAGGCGGCGTTGCGCAGCGCGCCGTTTATCGTGACGAGCCGTTGTGCGGCTTCCCGCGCATGTTCCGCCATGACGCGAATTTTCATCGCCGCTGGCGAGTCTGCCGGGAGATGCTCCCGCCCGCCGGCTCCGCCGGATTCCTCTGTCGCTCGAATCGCGCTATGCGGCTTTTGTGCCATAAGCATCCATCTTATAAGAAATCGCGGCCGCGCCGTGCGCCGCCCGACCACGAACCAAGGATCCTCTGCCCAAGGCTATGTCGTACTTGGATCGCCCTGCCTGGTGCTCTGTCAGCCGTGTAATGACACGGCTGACAGAGCACTAGCGTCGTCATTATTGTAACCTCGCCGGTCGCGAAAGGCTCTCGCTTGTGCGGATGCCCACGCCGCTTGTCGCGCCGGGAGCCGGGACGATCGTTCGTTTGGTTTGACCGGTTGCCCGGCGCGCGTAGAATCGCCCGAAGATGTTGTGCCTTTGGGATGAAGCGATGAAACTAACCGGGTGTGGGGCAACCCCGCGACAACCCATTGCGGCATGCCGGGATGGCGGTTTCACCGCGCCGGGAACGCAATTCGTGGAAAGCCGGCTCTCAGCAAAACAGGAAAGGAGAGGCGAGCAACGCCGGCGTATCATTTTTCGAATCAGTCCGGCTTTGTTTCTGGTGAACCTGCTGACGCTTTTAACCGGCTGCGCCGGACCGCCCCAACATCCGCTGCGGCTGCCGCCTCCGCTGCCGGCGCGGGAAGTAATTCGACGTTTGAATCAACGAACAGCGGAATTGGTTCACCTTCGCCTCGTCGGAACGATGAAACTCGCCTATGTGGATCGCCTGGGCAATCGGCGGAATTATCAGGCGCATGGAGTGTTGCTGGTGGACCAGCGCGCCGCTTTAGCCGGCCGCGGATGGCCGTATATGCTGCTGGTGGGAACCTATCTTGGCCAGAATGTTTTCGAGATGGGAATGAACCGGCGGATTTATTGGCTGATCAATCACGATCGGAAAGAGGCCTATGTGGGGGCGGCGAATCCATCCCATCGCCCGCCGTCCAACGTCATGCCGCTGCGCCCGCGCCAGGTGCTCGCCATGCTCGCCATCACTCGTTTGCCACATTCAACCCGCCGCTACACCATGATGACAAGTTTCCCGGCGTCGTCGGAATATCATCTCTTTGTTGTTCGCACTCCCAGGGCGGGTCGGTCGTGGATAGAGCGCGAACTGATCGTGGACCGGTATACCGATCAAGTGGTGCGCGTGGCGCTGTTCAACCGGAATGGCCGGGCGGTGGCCGCCGCCGTTTTAAGCCGCTATCGGCCGGTCGCGGCGCGGGGGAAAAAACCAGGCCGATTCTCGCCCGTAGTCCCGCTGCGCATCGTGATCGGTTGCCCCGCCGCCCGTTCCAAACTGGTGTTGACCATTGCCCGGGCCTCTCTGACGCTCCGGGCGAAGCCGAAATTCCTTTTCGCTTCTCCGAGCTTCGCCGGCCTGCGTGTGATCAACATGGACAATCCGGCCAACTGGCCAAACCGGTGAAGAACCGCAATTACCAGGCGGTCGATGATAAGATTAGGAATAAACGCTATATAACCTCATGCTCTCCACTGTTGAAAGTTGTTAACTTCTCCCAGTCAATCGCCCCGTTCTTTCCGCAAAAATCGGTAGTAAACTCCCTGACAAAACGGTTCAAAGCATTGTTACGAGCTATGACAAACTGCTCTCGCGTTTTCAGCGGTTCTTCTTTCATTAGACGAATTAATTTTAAATAAAAATCGGGATCACCTGTGACATGACGCCAAAAGGCCTGCCCAGCCATTTTGCTGAAACGGCGGCGTGCAGATGAAGGACGCGGCGTACGCCCGTAACCACAACCCATAATCGGGATAAATTGTTTGCGCAGACTTCGCAAGGTGGCCTTGAGCGATTTTTCTATTTCATCAAACTCATCCTGCTGTTTTCTTGATTGACTGGCATTAAATATATTTGGGCCAGATTTCAAAGCTATGACTTCATATGTCGTGTCAGTTTCCAGAACAAAATCGGCGCCGGTTGCAGCCGCAATTGGTGCTTTGGTTACCGCTTTACATATAGGCTCAAAAAACAGATTGCCAAAAATGGTTTCATCGGATGATGATACATGCGCGTTAAGCAATTGTTCTACCATATCGGCAGCGTTGGATATGCCGGAAGCTCGAAACAGGTAGGGATTTTTACGCCTCAAAACCTTCTTTAGGTCGAGACTATCCAGGGCCGCTATGCGTGCTCTGCAAAAGCTGTTCAAACAATCCTGGATTATTCGTTCGAGCCGTTCCGTTTCCATTCACTCTTTTCTCCGGAGAATGCGCCTCGGCTCCATGCAAGCGTGCGGTGGCTATTCTGACGTGTTCCGACTTTAAGTCAATGCCCACGGAATTTCGGTCCAGGAGTTTGGCGGCTAAATTAGTTGTGCCAGAGCCAGTGAACGGATCAAGAACCCAGTCACCCGAATTTGTGAACAGCCTGATAAACCATTCTGGCAGCGCGAGCGGAAAGGCTGCGCTGTGATTTTTGTTGGAACATTCGGTGGCGAAATGCAATACATTATCAGGATAAGCCATGTCGCGGCCCACCCAGTGGGCGATATTCTTTCCAAACCCCGAACCCACGCGACTGTTGAATCGGATGGTATCATTCTTGCCAAGCGTCCTTAACCGCGCCTTCGCCCAATCACCCATACGGACCATGACCTGATCTTGGTACATCTTAAACTTTCTCGTCTTATTGAATTGAAGGCAACGCTCCCAAGCGTCCCGGAAACGATTAGGCCACTTACCGGGGTGAGAGTTCTTCTTATGCCAGATATATTCCTCTGTCCACAACCAGCCCTGTTTCCGAAGCGCCAGAATAAGTTCCAGCACATACACATGGCGCTCACCATGCTCTACCTTTTCCTTTATGTTGAGCACAAAGCTTCCGGTTGGCTTCAAGACACGCTGAAATTGCTCTGATCTCTCTAAGAACCATGCCACATAATTTTTTGGTTTGATGCCGCCATATGTAGTGCTGCGCTGATCCGCATAGGGAGGCGACGTGAAAATCAGGTCAAAAGTATTATTGGGAAAATCGCGCAGTACGTCACGGCAATCACCTAAGCATATTTTGCTTTCTCTGCACATGCGATCATCTTCCCTTACATAATTCCGTTTTTATTTCCCTGGGCGGCGTGAGCCCGCCACGGAGCCGCAATTCATGCAGCGCCTATTTCCGTCCCCGCGCCGGAACAGGCGTTCGGACATGATTGACACCATGCCGAGCTCCCCGACGGCCAAGTGCCATCCATGTTAACATAGTGGTGCTTTGTAGTGCAAAGGAAACGTTCGGCGGGCGTTATACCGCGTAGGCCGGTGAAAGAATCGGCGGCTTCATTGCCCGCGCCGCCCGTCTAATCTTGATCTGGTGCGGCAATCACTCTCAAACAACTTGTAGACGGCGCGGCGGGAAAGCTGGAGCCGCGTCTGGAGTTGATACACCGTCCATGTAACCGTTCACGCCCCGGATGTTTTTCGCGTACATCCCGGCGGGCACGGGTTTTCCCGGTGTGCCGGGACCGCCAATCACCGCGCCGCCCCAGCCACGCAGCCGCGTGGATCGCAATCCCGCGGCCGTTTTCCGCGCCGCCGTGATCGGTTACGGGGCGTTGTATAAGCCATTTGCCTATAGTTGAACGAGTACAATTCCCTTAGATGAACGAGTACAATTCCCTATAGTAAATCGCGGTATTTTCCTGATTTTTTCTCAACCTCTTTATGGATAATCTTCAATTATTGTAGTGGAAGGTGGTTAGGATGTATCGTGAAATATTTCACAGGCATCGTAAAAACCATCTCCAACTCTGTTACTGATGGAGAACACACAGTGTTGCTGTTTGCAACTTGGAATTTTTTAGCTGATGGCTGGCGTTACAAATACGAAGGAAAGCATCATGAATCCGCGTGTGAAATATTTCACGATATTACGTGACAGGCTCAGGACAGGATGTTCGCCCATGAGGGTTCAAATGGTGCGCCACCGTGTGAAATGTTTCGCTGTTAGCGTTGCGACGTATTGTGAAATATTTCACGAATTGCCGCGGATGAAAGTCGTGGATCGTTAAGGGCGAGTAGCCATTGCCCTTTGGTTTTGGAGGTTTATGGAACTTTTTAGGAAAGGAACCAACCATGACACACCAACGAAAAATGGCTATGTACATCGGGCTGGCGGCGGCGGCGACCTTGCCGTTGCCGGCGTTACGGGCTGCAACAGCGTCGTCTGCGCCTGCCACACAGGGAGTCTCGGCAGTGCCGACAACCAATGCGGCGCTGCAAGCCCAGATCGCGGCAATGGCCAAAGAGCTGGCTGTCCTTAAAAAGAATCAGACCACCAGCCAAACTAAGGAGGCGAATCTCGAAAACCAGATTGCCCGCCTCAAGGCGCAAAACGCCAGGATTGCGGCAACCCAGTCCGCAACCATGAACGAAGCGGCTACCAAAGAGGAGATCCAGCGGCTTTACAAGCAGGTCATGGCCAACTCCCGGGCGATTTCCACGCGGGCGGCCGAAGGGGTCCCCACGAATAATATCAATCAGACTGTCCAATCCATGTTCGCTCCGCCGACGGGCGAGAACTATTTTTCTCCATTCCGCATCGAAAATCCCGCGCATATTCGGCCTCCCATGCACATGCAGATCGGCCAATTGGGTGATATGCGCCTGTACATGGGCTTGCAGACCGTCGGGCGATGGCAGGCGCTTACCCAACAGAGCGCCTATTCCAGCCCCACCAAGCAGTATCCCGGACTGGACCCAGGGTTCCAGACGCCTTTTGCCAACCTCGACTTCCTTGCGTCGATTCCTGGAAAATTGGATGTATTCTTCGATACTTACGTCGCCAGCCGGCCGCATCCCAACCAGATGTACGGCCACCAGGGTTATATTTTGCTCAAACAATTACCCGCCCCCTTCGCCGGCGGCCCGTTGAGCAATCTTTTTGACTATATCAATGTCAAGGCCGGCGCGTTTGACATTGATTTCGGCGACCAGAACTATCACCGTTCGAATAACGCGTTCGTTCAGCGAAACCCGCTGATCGGAAATTACGTCGTCGATCCCAACACCGAAGAAATCGGCGCGGAAGTTTACAGTGTCAAAGGCCCGCTTTACTGGTTGGTCGGTCTTGGCAGCGGCACCACCACGGAGCACTTTGACTACGGCAGCCTGCCCGATGTCCATGGCAAGCTTTGGGGTTATCCGCTGCATGATCTGCGCTTATCTTTCTCCGCCTATTACGCCAACTTGGCCGGTACCACCGCCGCGGCCAACCTGGCCACGGACTACGAAACATCGCACTTGTATTCCGCCGAACGCAGCGGCGGAGTTTACGCCGCGGTCTTCGGTGGTGGTGATAATCCCGGGCAGATCACCCCGCTGGACGGGCTGGACGTGCAAGCTTACCAGGCGGATATCACTTGGGAGCATTGGCCGTGGGAGGTTTATTCATTCGTCGGCTGGACGGGAGATTCCGCCTACGACGAACGGTGGCTCTACGGCTCGGCCGAGTCGGTTTATCACATCAATTCCGCTTTGTACCTGGCGGGACGTTTCAGCTACGGCGTCGCGGGCGCGGTCCACGGCGTTGATACCAGCGGCTGGGTGGATCGCTTCCAGATCGGCGGCGGTTACTGGTTCACCAAAAGTCTGCTGGCCAAGCTCGAATATGTCTATCAGCAATACAATAATTTCAACTCGGCCGCCGGCGTTGTCGACGGTGTCGAGGCCGTCGATAATCCGCGTTTCAGCGGTGTGGTAATGGAGGTGTCCTTCAGCTTCTGATGAGGAGTTTAACCATGAGCAGTAACTGCGGTGTATTTATGTGGCCCGGCCATTGGCCGGCGGTGAAGAGCCGGCAATCGCGCCAGGGGTGGCGCCCGGGCCGCTTTTTTCGAATCTCGTCGGTGGGTTGGTCCAGGATATGGTGGAGTGCGGCCGCGCTGGCGGTTTTTTTTGCCATCAGCCGAATGCCGATAGCTGGCGCGGCCGCCGCCATCCCTTCCGGCGTCACGTACGTCAGCAGCGCCAAGGCCGGTGAAGTGGTGGTCAACGGCACTTCAACGCTCCACGCCTGGTCGCTCCAATCCGGCGCCATCCTTGGCCATGCCGTATTGATGTTGCCCACGAAATCCAAGGCCAGGACCACCCTTCCCGCCGTGGCGCAGACAGGTTCACCCGCGGCCATCCGATCCATTCGTCTGGCCATTCCCGTCGCCTCCCTCAAGAGCAGCGAGGGCGGCGGCATGGACAGCACGGTATATAACTCCCTGAAGCAGCGGCAACACCCCGTCATTACTTATCGTTTGACTGCGGCGACTCTGCAGGCGAGACCATCCCGGCGGGACCCGGAGTATCGTTTTGCCGCCATCGGTCGGCTTACCGTCGCCGGAGTCACGCGCCCGTTAAAACTGCAACTGGGCGTATTGCCCCGGCCGCATGGTCGCCTGACGGTGTCCACCACGGTCCGGATGAAGATGACTGATTTCGGCGTTGCTCCTCCGACCGCCATGTTTGGAATCATCCGGTCCGGAAATTCGATCACCGTGAAAGTAACCTGGCGACTCACGAGGCGAAACTCGGTATCCGACGTGCGAAAATGAACCGTCAAACCATCCAACCCGGGTCCGGCAAACTGCGGCGGCCTTGCGGGTGGACGTGTGGCGCGTGGCTGGGAGTCGGCCTGCTTTTTCTGGCGCATTGTCCCTGTCTCCGCTCCCAGGCGTCCCCGCCCAAACGGCAAATTGCGCGACCCCCGGCGGCCGCCGCTCGCGTTGCCGCCATGCCGCTGGATTTTACTCTCGCTTCCGACAGTTACGTGGAACTTGACGGAATGACGAATATCGGCTTCCCGTGGTACTCGCGGAGTAATCACGTGCGCAGCGCGGTCGTCCTGGCCGCTGATCGGTCGAGACTCAAGGCGTTGTTCAACCAGATTCAAGCCGCCGCCGCCCATTCGAATCGGGCCGGAATCCCCACCCCCCAACTGGACTTGCCTCTTCGTCGCCCGCCGCTGGGGAATTTGTTTGTGCCCGTGCTGTCGCTGCGCGGCGATAGCGCCGGCATGAACCACGCGATGCACGCGGCCTTGCAGGCCCGGCGGCATCCGATGATTCAATATGTATTTGTGAAACTACAAAAGGTGCAAGTTCGGCGAACTCCGCCCGGCGGTCCGCCGGCTCTGCAATTGCGCGTCATCGGAAAACTCGCCATGGCCGGCAAAGAGCGGACGCTCTCCGCGAATATGTTTATATGGCGGGATGCACACGGGCATTTCCACGTCTACGCGCGCCATGCCGTGCGGATGAGCGATTTCGGGATTACCCCGCCCCGCGCATTTTTCGGTCTTTTCCGGGCGCGCGACCGGGTGTTCGTTATCTTCAATCTGGACTTCGTTTTGGCGCGGCATTCGCCGACAAGGAAGGCGCGTCCATGAGTTCCTGGCGGGAACGCTCTTTTCAAGCGACGCCAAGCTTGCTCATCACATAGCGGACCAGCGTATCCACGGTAAACACGTCGCGGAACTTGTTGATGTCGGGATCCTTCTCAAATTCGGTCAGATCGGCGAAGGGCATTCGGTGTTTTAACTCTTCCAGACCTTTGGGCGTTACCTTCCCGTTGACCACACATTCAGGATTGGAAAAAACGCTCTCCGGTGAAAGATCCGCCTGGGGAATCTTGATGCCGAAAGCCTTCTCCAACTGAAACGTGATGTCGAGATAATCAATTGATTCCGCCCCCAGGTCCTCATTCAAACGGGCTTGCGGCGTCACCTCGTCGGCGTCCACCGCCAAAGCGCCGGTCAGCACGGTGCGAACTTTGGCAAACACTTCATCCTGCGTCATCGACATAATAATCCCCTGTCTATGGGCCGCGGAAAATTCCGAAAAATATTTTCACACGCAACCCGGCATCCATTCTTTACGGCAAACGGGTCGGTTCGGAAAAAACCCGCACGGCTCAGACCGCATATTGTGGCGCCGCAAGCAGTTGTTTCCAACGAGCCCGCGCGGCGTCAGTCATCATTTTATCCAGCGCCGCCAGCGTCGGATCACTTTCGGAGAGGTTGCGGTGCGCCAGTTCGATCCGGCCCTGGATGGCCAGAGCCGCGCCGGCGCCGCCCCGGATTTTGAATTCGCTGCCGGCCGGTTCCAACCGCAATACCTCCGCCTGAATCGTCAGCGCCTGGCCCGGTTGCACGAACGCTCCATAGCGTATCTGCCGCGCTTCCCGGAGCACAATGAGACTATGCGAAAAATGTTCCCATTCCCGCACCAGCCACGCCGCGGCCTGCACGGCGGCTTCCAGCATCAAGACCCCCGGCAAAACGGGAAACCCGGGAAAATGATCCGCAAGATATTCTTCCGCCATGCCTACATGTTTGGTCATGGTAATTGCTTGAGCGGGCGTAAGACTGATCAAACGGTCGACCAGGGAGAAATTCACGCGTTTCCCATCCGCAAGTGGAACATT
>JAJZKJ010000040.1 GCA_021804195.1 Acidobacteriota bacterium | reverse complement strand
GAGTGCTATGGGCTACGGCCTGAAAATGAATGGTTTTAACATGCGTGTATTGCCGTGCCTGCCAGAGCAGGGCTTGCGCAACAGGATTGGGTTGCGTTGGGGGAGACGCCGCACGGGCGCGAGGCGCAAGCATCCCCCCGACAATCCCGGCGGCAAGCCAGAATTTCATCATGATAAGAACTCCTCCATACGAAGCGATTCCCGCAGCCGCAAAAGGGGCTTGCGGCCACCCACCTGAATTCGAAACTGATTGTAACCTCGTCCCATAACAATATCAAGATGATAGATCCGAGGTTGGCTTGCTCGGAGGAGAGTTTGACAATAGCATCATGTTGCGAGCTGTCGGGACCGGCCAGAGGCGAAAAGTCCTGGCGCCGCCGGCAGTATGTTCATGGCGCTGCGAACCGCACTGCTTTAGACACGCTGGAGTTCGGTATGCCCTATACGATGGAAAAAGGCGGAAACCTTCTGTTGGAGAATCCACTCTCCACACCGGAGCTTTCCACCAATTCCAACCTGTGGACGTTGAATTTCGGACCGCAGCACCCGGCCACTCATACCGTGATCCGGCTGGTGATGGAAATTGACGGGGAACGCGTGGTTCGCGTGTTGCCGGTGATCGGCTATCTTCATAGCGGCTTTGAGAAAAACGCCGAGGTTCTCGATTACAACCAGTACACAACCATTGTGGACCGGATGGATTACCTGGCGCCCATCGGCAACGAAATGGCGTGGATACGGGCGAGCGAAACCCTTTTCGGGGTGGACCCCACGCCACGGTGCAAGGTTTACCGCACCATTCTGGGCGAGCTGGCGCGCATCCAGAGCCACCTGCTGTGCGTGGGCGCCGCCGCCCTGGACCTCGGCGCCTTTACCGCATTTCTCTTCGGCTTTAACGAACGGGAAATGATTTACGACATCATGGAATACGTGACCGGTTCGCGTTTCCACACCAGTTGGTGCCGTGTCGGCGGAACCATGACGGATGCCGACGACAAAATCTTCCGCCCCCTGGTCAAAAGATTCATCAATGAATCGCTGCCGCGCGCCATCGCGGATATTGAAAAACTGCTTAACCGGCTACGCATTTTTATCGACCGCACCCAGGGCATCGGCGTGATCAGCAAAGAGGAAGCGTGGCGCTGGAGCCTAAGCGGTCCGCTGGCCCGGGCCAGCGGCGTGATGCGCGACGTTCGCAAGGACGATCCTTACTGGTGCTTCCAGGACAACTGGGACGGCAAGGGCGCGCCGGCGGTGCGATTCCAGTCGCCGATCATGCACACGGGCGACGTGCTGGCGCGCTACCTGGTTCGCCTGGAGGAAATTAAGCAGTCCATGAACATTATCCGCCAACTCATAGACGATATCCCCGGCGGACCGATGAACGTAAGCCCGGAAGGCAAGGAAGTTCTGCCGCCGAAATCGCAGGTGTACGGAAGCATTGAGGGGCTGATTCAACACTTTGAAATGGTGATGACCAATCGCGGCTTTCAACCGCCCGTGGGGGAAATCTACGGGTGCTGCGAAACCGCCAACGGTGAACTGGGGTATTATCTGGTCAGCGACGGCGGAAAAAATCCGTGGCGCGCCCGCACCCGCCCGCCATCGTTTATTCATCTAAGCGTGTTGCCGAAGATGATGGAAGGCCACATGATTTCCGATGTGGTCGCGGTGCTGGGCAGTTTGAACATCATCGCCGCCGAATTGGATCGTTGAAACCGCGGGGAAGCATCATGGCCTGGATCGTGGAAGACCGTTTGAAGCCGTATTCACCGACGCGATCGGAACCGTACCTTTCCCCCGCCATCAGGAAGCAGGTGGAGGAAAAGTACTTCCCGCGTTACCCGGACAAACGGGCCGCGCTGCTGCCGTTGTTTCACATTATCATGCACGAATATGGTTACATTGCTCCGCAGGCGATCGATGAAGCGGCGGAATTTCTCGGCCTGGCGCGGGCGCAAGTGCAGGATGCCGTCACATTTTACGAGGAATTTCGCCTTCAGCCGAGCGGAACCTACGTGATCAACGTGTGTCGGTCCATATCCTGCGAGTTATTGGGTTATCGCGCCGTGCTGGAGAAGATTCGCCAGACGTTCGGAATCGATCCGGGTGAAACTACCGCGGATCACAAAATAACCGTACAGGAAGTGGAATGTCTGGGCGCCTGCGAACAGGCCCCTTGCGCCCTGGTCAATGAAGAACTGCACGGTTGCCTCCAACCGGAGGAATTCGTCCGGCGTTTGCAAGAGTTGTCCCGCTAGCTGGCGGGTCCGCCAGCACGAAAAGGAAAGGTCATCCATGGCTTTTGCCGGTCCTGTTTTGCTCAAGCGAATTCCCGCCGATCCGGCGCAGCGCAAGCTGCACCGCTGGGCCGATTATGTCGCCACCGGCGGCTACGAAGGGTTCCAAAAAGCCCGGTCCATACCGCCGGAGGACGTCATCAAGCTGGTGATCGAATCAGGTCTGCGCGGCCGCGGCGGCGCCGGCTTTCCCTGCGGAACCAAGTGGACCTTCCTGCCTAAAGACGTGCATCCACGCTACCTGGCGGTGAATTTCGACGAATCCGAGCCGGGAACGTTCAAAGATCGCTACCTGATCGATCATGATCCGCACGTTCTGCTGGAGGGCATCGCGATCGCCGCGTACGCCAATCGCATTACCACCAGCTACATCTATATCCGCGGCGAATACCACCGCCAGGCGAAGGTGCTCGAAGAGGCCATCGCCGAAGCCTACGCCCACGGTGTTTTCGGCGGGAAACATCCGGGAACCGACATCATCCACAACTGTTACGTGCATCGCGGCGCGGGGGCCTATATCTGCGGGGAAGAAACGGGGCTGCTCGAATCGCTCGAGGGCAAGCGTGGCTGGCCGCGCATTAAGCCGCCGTTCCCCGCCGTGGCCGGCGCGTTCGCCAAGCCGACCATCATCAACAACGTGGAAACCCTGGCTTGCCTGCCGCACATCATGCTCAATGGCGCCGCCTGGTTCAAGAGCATGGGCACGCCGAGTTCCGCCGGGCCGAAGCTTTTCGGCGTCAGCGGCCACGTCCATAAGCCCGGCGTATTTGAAAACGAGTTGGGCGTCAAAATGTCGGCGCTTATTGAAAAACACGCCGGCGGCGTCAAGGGCGGAAAATACAAGGCGGCCATTCCCGGCGGCGTATCGATGGGTATTCTGGGAACCGATCAGTACGACGCCGAGTTGGATTTCGACATCGGTAAAAAATACAACGTGCTCGGCTTGGGCACCGCCGGCGTGATTGTGATGAACGACCAGACCGATCTGGTGCTGGCGCTGCGCAACATCGTACGGTTTTTCGCCCACGAAAGCTGCGGGCAGTGTACGCCTTGCCGCGAAGGCACGGCTTGGATGCACAAAATCCTCAACCGCATCGCGGCCGGCTTCGGCAAGCCGCGGGATTTTGATCTGTTGATGGAGGTGGCATTGAGCATGGGCGCCATGCCCGGAACGACCATTTGCGGCTTGGCCGACGGCGCCAACTGGGCGGTTCGCACCTTCCTGCAGAAGTTCCCGGAGGAATTCAAGGCGCGGCTCAAGTCGCCGCAAGTGCAGGGGGTGAATCTCGCACCGGTCGCAGCGACGGTGTAACCGGGACGGATGAGGCTCAATCCGCCGCCGACCGCGGAGCAGGTTCAACACTTTGGGTATAATTTCCCGTTTCTGACAATCGAAGGATTTCCCTATGCCCACGATGGAAGTTGATGGAAAGAAAGTTTCCTGGGAAGGCCGGAAAATGATTCTCCAGGCCTGCCTGGACAACGGCGTGGAACTGCCGCATTACTGCTACCACCAGGGTCTTTCGATCGTAGCCAGTTGCCGTATTTGTCTGGTGGAAGTGGAAAATCCCGATCCGAAGGATCCGGGCAAGCTGGTGAAGATTCCCAAGTTGATGCCGGCGTGCCAAACCCCCGCCGTGGACGGCATGAAGGTGCATAGCCTCTCGCCCAAGGCCGCGGCCAATCAGAAGGCGGTGCTGGAATTCCTTCTGCTAAACCATCCGTTGGATTGCCCCGTGTGCGATCAGGCCGGCGAGTGCTACCTGCAGGATTACAGCTTCCGCTACGGCCGCGCCCAGAGCCGTTTCGAGGAGGACAAGGCCAAAAAACCCAAGAAGGATATCGGCAAGCACGTGTTGCTCTATAGCGATCGCTGCATCATGTGCACCCGCTGCGTGCGCTTCACGCGGGAAATTTCCGGCACGGGCGAACTGGGAGTCTTCGGGCGCGGGCATAAAGAAGAGATCGATGTATTTCCCGGCCAATCGCTGGACAATCCTCTTTCCGGCAATGTGATCGACATCTGCCCGGTGGGAGCGCTGCTGGATAAAGATTTTCTGTTTACCCAGCGCGTATGGTTTCTCAAGAAAACACCGAGTATTTCGCCATTTTCCAGCGGCGGCGAGAATATCTTCATTGAGCACAACCAGGGCCGCGTCTATCGTATCAAGCCCCGTTTCCACAAGGATATCAATCAGTGGTGGATTTCCGACGATATCCGCTATGGCTGGAATTTCATCCACAACAACCGCCAGAAGCGCATTTCCGTCCGCGGCTCGGCTGATTGTGCAAGTTGGGAATACTCCCTGGGCCGGCTGGAACAGATGTTCAGGAAAGCGGCGGCTGAGAAAGGCGCTGGATCCACCGTGTTGCTGTTAAGCCCTTTTGACTCCACGGAGGAAATGTTTCTCGCCGCCAAATGGATCCGCGGCATCGATTCGCAAGCGCGGTTGATTCTCAATCCACCGAAGATCGAAGGCCGGGACCAGGTATTCCGAAACCCCGCCACCGGAGCGGTTACATACATCATTCGCGCGGAGAAAGCCCCCAACCGCCGTGGCGCGGAAAAGATCATTGCGCATTTCGGCGAGCCTCCCGCCGGCCGGACGGATTCCCTGGACGAGCTGGCCGATAGGGCGAAGAATGGCAATATTTCCGCGGCCCTCGTCCTGGTGGATCCGATTGCGCACAACGATTCCCGCCTCGGAGAAGTGTTCGCCGACCTGGAAAATCTGGTGACGCTGAGTACCCGACCGGATGGTTTGGTCGGTCGGGCCGCACTGGCTTTACCGGTGTGCACGTGGGCGGAAAAGTCGGGTGTCTTCGAGAATTGCGAAGGCCGCATCCAGGCGTTTGAGCGGGCTGTTGCGCCACTGGAAGAGACCCGCAGCGCCGGCGAAGTGTTTTGGGATTTGCTCTCCCAGGCCGGTACGTACAACGCCGCCGCCGTTCGCCGCCTGATGGTGCAAGCCGGCCTGGCCGAATACGCCGATGTATCCATCCCGCAGCGCGAAAAAGAGGTGGAGTTGATGCAGTTTGTGGAATTGTAATCCCGGACCCATGCGTCCGGGACGTATGGTTTTGAACAAAATACAACAAGAGGACACGTCATGGGAAAAATCAGCCTTGGCGTCAACATGGAATTCATCCGCCACGACGACAAACCCTTTGAATGGGGCGTCCAGACGGCGGCGGCACTCGGCTATGAGTATGTCGAGCCGATGGTGCATTGGGGGCGCGAGCTGCTGAGCGAAGCGGGTTATTTCCATAGCGTGTCCATGCTGGACGATCCGTACCGCGTGAAAAGGGCGTGCGCAAAAGCGGGCATAAAACTCTCGGGGCTTTCAGGTCATTCGGTGCTGGTCCGGCCCGATATCGGAACGGATTATCTCAAACAGGCCGTGCGGTTTGCCGCCGAATGCGGCGCGCCGGTCGTGAACACCGATGAAGGTCCCAAGGCCCCGTGGACCACGGAGGCGGAGGACTTTGTTCTGATGAAATATACTTTGCGCGAAGCCGCCGCCGTTGCCGAGCCGCGAAACATTCTGATCGGTCTGGAACCGCACCAGCAATATACCAAGCACCCGGACGGGCTGGACCGCATCCATGCCCTCGTGCAATCACCGGCGATCGGCATTAATTTCGACACCGGAAACAGTTACTTGTGCGGGCATGATCCTTATGTCTGGTTGGAGCGCGTCCGGGACCGGCTGGTGCACCTGCACGCCAAGGATATTTCCGCCGCCCAAGCCGGCTCCGAACGCGGTAAGGTGACCGGTACACCCGTCGGCTGCGCCTGCGGCCAAGGCGTGATCGACTGGGCGCGCGTGATCGAAATATGTCGCGGCTGCCCCCGCGACATTGTTCTAAGCGTGGAATGCGGCACGGTACCGCAGGCCGCGGCAAGCATCAAACATTTGAAGAATCTTCTCTAAAGCGGGCGTGGCGCCGGTGAGTGGCTCGCCGATAGCCGGCGCGCGAAGGCGCCGGGCGGCGTGCGAATAGAAAAAAACGGCGAAATTCGAGTTCAGCGCAGCGCGAAGAAGCTTTTCATCCGTTGGAGCAACGATTGATGAAGTTCGGCGGGCTGGTTGGCGCTTCCCTCGGACGGGGCCATGTCCCGCAACAACAATACCCGCTGGGCGTGGCGGTCGGCGACCACCCGGGAAACGTTCTCCAGCACTTTCGGATTATTCCGGAAAATGCGCTCCAGGGCCTCGCTGCCGATCTCGAAGCATACGGTTTCCGCCAGAGCGCAGACTGAGCCGGCGCGGGGCGTACCCATCAGCGCGCTAAGTTCACCGAAATATTCTCCATCGTGCAGCGCCTCGCAATGGACGCCGCGACCCGCGTTGCGGACGATCCGCAGTTCCACCGCGCCCCGCTGGATGACGAACAGGCTTCGGCCCGGATCGTCCTGGCGATAAAGCGTATCGCCCGCCGCCAGGAACCGGATGGCGACGTTGCGGGCCAGTTGGGTCATATCATCCGCCGGCAGGGGGGCCAGCAGCGGCACGCGCGAAAGCAACTCGACGCGCCGCTGAACTTCCGCCGCGCGGGCCTGCTCGCGATCTTTTTGCGGATCCACCATCTGAACGGTGCGGATGGGAAATGGCATGCTCATGCCCGCCGCCCGGAGACGATACCACGCCAGGATGCGCACGCGGCTTTCAATGTTCATGTGCTCGCGCGGCTTGTTGATCCAGAACCGCAAATGATATTCGATGGAAGAATCTCCGAAGGCGCTCAGGTACACCATCGGCGGCGGACTGGCCAGTACGCCCGGGGTTTCGCGCATCGCCTCCAGCAACACCTCCCGCACCTGGTCCGGGGGGCTGGAGTACTCCAGTCCGATGCCAATTGTGCGCGCCGTGGCGACGGTGGGCGTATGATAATTGACGATTTTTTCCCGGGCCATCATGCTGTTGGGAACCAGCACGTAATTGTCTTCCAGCGTCAACAGAGTAACCGCCCGCCAGGTCATGTCCACCACTTGCCCTTCCACGCCGGCGCAGGTCACCCAGTCGCCGATGGTGAACGGCGAACTGGTCTGCATCACCATGCCGCTGAAAAAATTTCCCAGCGGTTCCTGCAGAGCCAGTCCGAGCACCACGGTGATGATCGCCGAGCCGGCCAGGAATTTGTTGATGTCCAGATGGAACGCCCAACTGCAGAAGCCCAGCACCGCAAACACGTACGCCACCAGCAGAATGATCTGATGGATGAACCGTGGCAGCGGCAGCTTCCCGCCGCGGGTCAGCAGCGGAATCAGCGCCAGCCGGTCCAGCAGTTGCAATCCCACGATCACCAGCAGGACGATGAAAATACGTTTGATCCACCAGGCGGGGGCGTCCAGGAGGGGATGATTCATGCGCTGCGGGTGCAGAAACCACAGGGCCAGATACAGCGCGACGAGTTGCGCGCCCAACAGGACCAGACGCGTGATGCTTTTGCGTTGGAGCCGTTCCCGGAACCATGCCCACAGCAGCCAGAGAATCCCCTGCGCCGCAAGAAATACAATCAGGGCGTTGCGAAACTCGCTTAGCGAAGGCATCCACGTCGGCGTGGTGAACAAGGCGCGTACCAGCAGGTGCGCCGCCGCCGAGCGGGTAGCGGGCGGAAGAACCGCGGCCGCAAGGGTTGCGGGTGTCCATGTCCATACGAACCGCGTGCTGAAAAACGCCATGTGTTTGTCCCCTCGTCTCGGCTTGGCCCCGTCTCTCGGGAGAGCGCGGCGGCGACTAAGAGCCTATCTATTAATATAGGCTCTCACATTTGTTTCTACTGTTCCGGCCATTCGCCGGTGTATACTTCCACCGCCGGACCGGTCATATAAAGGCATTCGTCGGTCTGGTTCCATTTAAGCGCCAAGCGTCCGCCGGGCAGGTTCGCCAGGATGATGCGATTGGTCCGATCGGTAAGCACGCCGGCGGCGCAGACGGCGGCGGCGCCGGTGCCGCAGCCCAGCGTGACGCCGCTGCCGCGTTCCCACGTGCGCATGGTTACTTCGCCCTGGTTGTGCAGTTGCACGAAGTGGACGTTGACGCGCCGTGGAAACAGCGTGTGCTTTTCCAGCAGAGGCCCCACCATCTCCAACGGAACTCTATCCACGCGCCGGCAATAGAACACCAGATGCGGATTGCCCAGGGACAGGCAGGTCATCCGGTCTTCCAGACCACACGCCTTGATCCAGTCCGGACCGGGCGGCATCTCGGCCAGCCCCAGGGTCGCCAGGGCCGGATGATCGATCACCTGGTCCAGGCCCATGATTAAAACGGGGATGTCCTTCGGGTTCAGGATCGGCCTGCCCATATTTACCGTCACCTGGTTGACCTTGCCATGCTGCATCCACAGGTCCAGCGTCAGCACCCCCCGGCCGGTTTGCACCCGCAGGGGATTGACCATGGCAATCTGATGATCGTAGGCGTACTTGGCGACGCAGCGCACGCCGTTGCCGCACATTTCCGCTTCGCTGCCGTCGGCGTTGAACATGCGCATGCGCACGTGAGCGCCCTGGCGCCGGCCCTCTTCCGTTGGCGGACCGATCAGGATCAGGCCGTCGCCGCCCACGCCGAAATGGCGATCGGAAATTCGCACCGCCAGCTTTTGCGGATCCACCACCGACTCGTGGAATGTATTCACATATACGTAGTCGTTCCCGATTCCGTGCATCTTGGTAAATCGCATGAGAACTCCCCGAATTGGCCACCCCGCCCGGAAGGGGCGATCCACAGTTCCTGTCCACCGCCGCGCCAACGCGGGCGCGCCTGACCCGCCGGTTGGCGGGTCTTATTCCCGCGGATATTCCGGCCACGCGCGCATCGCGAATCCCGATGATTACCGGGACGGCCCGCAGGGCAAAACCGGGCTGTCGCGACGGCCCGCGTCGTACTTTCCGCCGGTTGGTAAGGTAGCCGCATTCACGGCATACTTCCACCCTCCCACACCCCCGGCGCGGAAAAAGGGCGGCGCTCCTCCGGCGGAGAAGCAGAACCAAGGCGGCCGGGAAGGCCCGCCACGGAGCGGTCCCTCCATATTCTTGGCTTTTCGCGTCATGTGTGAAGAATGTTTTTCATGGAGGAGGAATCTGCGCGGGAACTGTTAATTTTCCGCCATCGCCATCGTTGGCTTTCCAATCACCGAGCCGCGCGCCGAATTCGCGCCCGTCCGCCACGCCACCGCCGAAAGAATATCCCGCCGGTCGCGCACGATGATCACATCCGCCCGCGCCTGGGTCGCCTCCGCCAGGCGGGCGTTCGGCAGGTCAATCCGCTTGACCCATTCCTTGGCCTGGACAAGAGTTTTACCATTTTCCATGCGTCGGTTAACCAGGTTGGCGAGCACCGTCGCCGCCGGCGCCTCCAGATATATCCGTAGATCGAATAAGTCCGCAATTCCGTCATACGGTTCAACGTCCAGCAGCAGGTAGCTGCCCTCCACCAGGATCAGGTTGTACCGGCTGCTGATGCGGATGGAGCCGGGCGACGGATCATGTGTTCGACGGTTGTAATCCGGCCAGGTGATTTCCTCCGGTATTTGCCGGATTTCCAGCAGGCGCTGCCGCAGCGCGGCTGCGTCGAATGTTTCCGGGGCGCCCGGGCAGTCGCGCAGGGAGATTTTCTCGCCGGTTGGAAGCGTGAGGTTCCGTCCCCCCAGAACGCGGTTGGGATAATGAAAGCCGTCCATCGACAAGGCGACCCCCCGGCTGCCGGGAATAAAGTCATGCTCGGCCAACCACGCCAACTGGGCGGCGAAATAGGACTTGGCTGATCCGGGCGTGCCCACAATCGCCACCATCATCCGCCGTGGCTGGAGCTTCTGGCAATCGACGATCATCCCCAGCAGGGGGCGCCAATGGTCCGTCCACTCCGAGGCCCGAAGGTGCATGATTCCTTCGCCGCCCTCGAATTTCAGAGGAAGATCCTTGTGAAGAAACCAAGGAAAAGGATCAATGACGTTCAGGGACATGCGGCACCTTTAATACAAACCGTGCGGGCCGGGCATTTATTGTCCATCGGTCAAACCGCGCCGGAATATGAACATACTTTCAATATCGGAACCGCACCGCGTCGGATAAACTTCCGGGCGGCATTCAGAAGAGTTCCGGCGCGCCGGAGGCGTTAGCCTTCCGGGGAGGCGGGAGTTCCAGATGTGCGTAGCCCGCCGGCGTAAGCTGGCGCCCCTTGGGCGTGCGGCGGATCAACCCTATTTGCAGCAAAAAAGGCTCCACCACGTCCTCCAACGTGTCCGACTCCTCGCCCATGGTGGCCGCCAGGGCTTCCAGACCCGTGGGACCGCCCTCATAATCGCGCGCCAGCACCTGCATAAAACGTCGATCCAGCGCGTCCAGCCCCTGTTCATCGATGCCTTCCAGCCGCAGCGCTTCCGCGGCGACTTGCCCAGTGAGCCTGCCCTGGCCGCGGCCAGGGCAG
>JAJZKJ010000039.1 GCA_021804195.1 Acidobacteriota bacterium | reverse complement strand
GCCTTGCGGGTCGCCTTGCCGGTGGGCACGGTCAGCGGAGCACCGAAAATCCGCGCCATGCAGATCATTGATGAACTCGAACCGACGCGCCGCGGCCCCTACGGGGGTGCGGTGGGATATGTGGATTATGCTGGAAACATGGATACGTGTATTGCACTTCGCACCATGGTGATCGCACCGCCGGCGGGCCGGGACCGCGCCCCGGAACTTTCCCGCGTGTATATTCAGGTCGGCGCCGGCCTGGTGGCCGATTCCGTTCCCGCCGCCGAATACCAGGAAACTCTCAACAAGGCCGCCGGGTTGCTTCAGGCCGTGGCTCTGGCCGAGGCGGGGCTGGGCTGAGAATCGCCGGGCGGCATGATTCGACCGATCGCGGCGTCCCGATCGCCATCGGGATTGCCCAATGGTCTCCCTGCGTGTCAGAGCCAAACAGCCGGCGTTTGCGCCGCGGGCCAACCCGGACCGGGCCGCCGGCGGGACTTTCCAGAAAGACTACGGGAACAGAAGATGAAAATCGCCATCGCCATCACTCTCGGGACAGCTCTGGCGGCGGGACTCTCCGCCGGCGCGCGCAGTTTCGGATTCTCCCCGCAGAACCTTACCTTAAGCCCCTGGCGCGATGGACTCTATGTACAAACATGGAACAACGGTCTTCTGGAAAATAAAAGCCACGTGCGGAACAGCGGCGCGCCGGCCCAACTGGAATTATGGGATTTTTCAGGACGTGTTCGTCTGGCCAATACCGGCAAGTATTCTCCGACGGTGGCGGTTCATTCGTTGTATCTGGGGCTGGATTCCAATACCGCGCTTCTGCCGCATCAATTGGTCAACGATGCCATGAGCGTCGGCATGCCACTGGGAAAATTCGCCGGATGGGGATTCGGCGTATCGGTGGGGGCGGGATATGCCGGTAACAGCCCTTTCAACGATTCTCATGCCGTCTACGGCATGGCCCGCGTAGTCGTGCAGCGTCGTCTGTCGCGGTGCGATCAGCTTGCTGTTTTTCTAGATTACAACGGCAATCGTCAACTATTGCCGGACGCGCCGCTTCCGGCCCTGGAGATTGAGCACAAACAACCCCATCTGCGCTGGATGCTCGGTTTTCCCGACGAAGATGTCCGCTGGCGGCCATTGCCCCGGCTTGCCATTCACGTTGATTATCAACCGGTTGTTTCCGGTGTGGCGGATATCGAATATCGCCTGCTGCGCTGGCTGCACGTGTTTGGAAAGTTTGAAAGCTCTTCCTGGGCGTTTCACCTCGATTATTACAGCAGCACCCAGCGGGTGTTTTTCGCCATCAGCCGCATAGAGGGAGGCCTGCGACTCTTCGCATGGCGCAAACGTCTGGCCGTGGAGGTGGGCGGCGGCTATGCGTTCAACCAAACCTTGGGTGAAGGCTATGATGCCCGTGATGAGCATACGGTGAGCCAGATCGCCAATTCGGCGTTTGCCCTGGTCACGCTGGCGGTGCGGTTTTAATGCGTGGTAAAATGCGAGCGCATTGGCCGGTATAAAACCTGAGTGAACGGTCATTTGGGATGGCGATCAGCGGAAGTTTCGCCGGTCCGCCTGCGGGCCTTGGCGTGAATGAAAGGTTATTAAGGATGGCGATCAACGTGGGCACAGTCAGTGCGGGAGTTGACACGGTCGAACGGCCCGGTAACCGGACTTATCGCGGCCCGTTCACCATTATGACCATCCTTTTTTTCATGTGGGGGTTCATGACGGTCTGGAATGACATTCTCATTCCACGCTTTAAAGAGGCGTTCACGCTGAATTACTTTCAAGTGATGCTGATCCAATTTGCGTTTTTTGGAGCTTACACTTTTGGATCGCTGGTCTATTACCTGGTTTCCATGTTCTGGGGTGATCCCATCAACCGCATCGGCTACAAGAACGGCGTAATCATCGGCCTACTTCTCGCGGCGGCGGGAAGCCTCCTATTTTACCCGGCGGCTATATTAATATCCTATCCGTTTTTTCTGATGGCGTTGTTTATCGTGGGCGTGGGATTTGCGATGCTGCAGATTGCCGCCAATCCGTACATCACCATTCTGGGGCCCGAGCGCACCGCTTCGAGTCGACTAAATCTCTCGCAAGCCTTTAATTCCTTCGGTACAACCATCGGCCCGATCATCGCGGGTTGGCTGATTTTTAAAGTGTTCAATGGTCCGGGGAGCCATGGAGCGCAGTCTGTAAAAATTCCCTACCTTTGTCTGGGGGTCGTGTTTCTGGCGCTGGCGGTGTTTTTTATGTTCGCCCATTTGCCTAACTTTACGAACACGGAACATGTCACCCGCGGAGCCGGGGCGCTTAAGCACCCGCATACCGTGCTGGGGATGCTGGCGATTTTCATGTACGTCGGCGGTGAGGTTTGCGTGGGCAGCTCCATTATTAATTATCTCAACCTGCCCAAGCTTGGCGGGCTTAGCCATGAGGAGGCCTCCAAGTTTCTCGCGTTTTACTGGGGCGGCCTGATGATCGGCCGGTTCATGGGTGCTTTTGCGCTGAGCGATGTCAGAAAATGGCTGCGCAATACGATAGTGGTATTGCTTCCGGTGGTGGCTTTTATCACGATCTGGGTGCTGTCCGGACGGGCCAATGCGCTGCATTATGGCGTAATGCTGGCGGTGATGCTGGCGGCATTTTTTCTGGGCGCGGCCAGCCCGCAGCGAATGCTGGCGTTGTTCAGCTTTATTATCATCGCCCTGCTGTTGACGGGCATGCTCTCGGCCGGAGCCGCGGCGATATGGGCGATACTTGGTATCGGTCTATTTGATTCGGTCATGTGGTCGAACATCTTTTCACTGGCCATTGAGGGGCTTGGGGCACTCAAAAGCCAGGCCGCATCGCTGCTGATGATGTCGGTGTTCGGCGGGGCGCTGATGCCGCCGCTGCAGGGTATTGTGGCGGATCACATCGGCATTCAGTTATCCTTTATTGTGCCGATGGTATCCTACGTATACATTGCGTTCTATGGCTTGTATGGATACCGTGCCGGGAGGCGGTCTAAAGCGATCCCCGCCGGGAATATTTAAGGCGCGACGGATGCTATTGCCCGGCAGTGAAATTATTGAGTGATTCGAATCCAGTTAGTATGACAATTTCTTATCGATAGCCGCGGCCCAATCGGAAACCGGACGGGATTCCGAAATATCCCCCACGCCGAACCGCCGGAGAGCTTGCACGAAACGGTTGAACTTCTTTCGGAACGAAGCTTTCTTCGCCGCGGGAGAGTTCTTGGCGGGCATGCGGCGCATCAATTCCACATAGCGTATGCTCAAGCGCGCCTCCTGAACGCGATGGAGCTGGGCGGGATTGGACTTTACCGCCGCCTGCGCTTTTTGAAACAGGTGGTTCGCTTTTTTCAATACGTTCGAGTTCAGGTAGGGCGCCATGATGGAATCGCCTTCGCCCATCCGCACGTTCGGTCGGTGCGCCTGGTTCTGCATCAATCGTAAATACCGGTAGATATATCGACCAGCCGGACCGTAATAACCGTTGCTGAACTCCCGGACCAGCTTCCAGACGTTCTGCTTCGGGTTCCACAGCAGATGCGCTATCACCCAGGTGCGCATCGCCATCATCTCACCGATGGAATCGTGATCGCCCTCACAGAAGACGCCGGAAACCCCGTGCTCATGAAAAATTTGAAAGTCGGCGCCCAGCTCATCCCAATCGGGAAACGGCTGGAGGTAGTTGGCGAAATTCGTTACGTACTGCCAGACCTGCAGGTGACCGGGGGCCACTTTAGCCCACCCCAACAGACATTTGTACGTGAAGCGATTGTGCGGCGAAGCAAGCGAGTGCGCAAAATCCATACCAATCGGGGCCAGGCACACCAGGACATGAGGTCCCGGTTTGATGGTGCCGGGTATGGGAGGCTTCTCCGTATATTGATAGGCCAGTGTATCGAACCAGATGTCGCGGCCCGGGAGTTGTTTCTGCACCGCGGCGGCCACCTGGTTCACGAAATTCAACAGAGTGCCTGACGGCGCGCCGTACCGGGCGTCACTGGCCCGGGAGCGGGCGCCCTGGGAATTTCCATCTGCCGCGTCATTCGGCGAAAGCCCCAGCGTGAGCTGTTCAGGGTTGGCTTTAGCCTCCGCCACCAGCCCCGCGGTGACGATCCGGAGCACGTGGGGATTTACCAGGGAAAGTTGGGAGCCGGGAGCGTCGCTGCGCTTCCCATTGATTAAACTATAATATTCGGGGTGTTTGGCAAAATACTTCGAAGGCGGCACCAACTGGTAGAAATTTTCCGAACCCTGAAACAACCGGTTGATCCCCCCCAAATAGGCCCTGTCCGGAACGCTTACGCCGTCTAATTTCAGATGAGCATCCCACTGGGCGGACGTCTCCGCCATGTACTCATCCGTATCCCGATACGAAAAAGCGGGAGCCTGCCTTTCATGCAGTGGTGGAATCTTCACCACCCGACGGTGGGGTATAAATGTATCGTTCGGTGAATACCAGCGAACCCCGAGCCGCTCTTCCAGAAATGTGTAGACCGCATAGAGTGTTCCCCGGTCGTCGTTACCCGCCAACGCTAAATTCCGGCCGGAAGTCTCTATGAAAAATCCCTCCGCCGGCAAAGAACGCAGCGCCAGTTTGGGGAAAGCCGCCAGCAACGCGTGGCTCGGCCCGACGTAGATGGCCGGACTGCCGGTTTGCTTGGAAGTGATGACAAAATTCGCTCCTGAAATCTGATGCAGATCCGCCGATAACTCACCGGCGGCATGTTTTACCGTCGCCGAGGCCTTCGCGCCGATCACGATCGCATACCGCGTGCGGCCATGGGCGGCCAGTGTCAGGGCGGCGCCGGCGGCCATGCGGGTTACGCTCGCCACGGCCAGGATGGGGGTCAGAAAGCAGATGAGAAGTGAATATCGCCGGCACACTTTCATGGAAATCTCCTTGAAAAAAGAAGCGGAGGACTTTTCAGTCCTGTAAGCTTCGGGACTCCATATTACCGCCAGCTTAGATAATTACAATGTGCTTGACTTCAGGCTGCCTGATAATTTTATACCAAGATCCGGCAGAGTTCACCGTTGGAATCAGGCGGTTTTGATAGAGAATCCATAGAGCGATTACCGATAATTTATCCATGTCGGATCATGTGGAGCCCGATGGTGTGTGGAATCATCGCATACGTGGGTTATAAGGACGTCCAACCGTTGCTGTTGGAGGGGCTCAAGCGGCTTGAATACCGCGGCTATGACTCCGCGGGCATTTGCATCAGGGGAGATTCGGGCTTCTTTGTGCGCAAGGCCGCCGGGCGCATCAGTGTACTCGAGTCCCTGCTCGACGAGGAGCGAACCGCGCCGCACGGGCGCATCGGCATGGCGCACACCCGCTGGGCGACCCATGGCGCGCCAACGGAGATCAATGCGCATCCCCATACCGATGATAAGCAACTGGTGGCCGTGGTGCACAACGGCATCATTGAAAATTACGTGGCGATCAAGCAGTTTCTTACCGACAAAGGCCACAAGTTTGTCAGCCAGACCGACACGGAGGTTCTGGCGATGCTGATCGGCCATTTTTACCAGGGCAACCTGACCAGGGCGGTGCAGGCGGCGCTGCATGAAGTAAGAGGAACCTACGGCCTGGCGGCGATGGGCGCGGAGGAACCGGAAACGCTGGTGGTGGCGCGGCGCGGTTCGCCGCTGATTATCGGTGTGGGAAAGGATGAATATGTTGTCGCTTCCGACGCCGCGGCGATTGTCGAACATACCACGCAGGTGGTTTACCTGAACGACAACGAAATGGCGGTGTTGGCGCCCGGCACGTTCAAGACCATGACCATCGACGACATTCCCGTCACCAAGGAAGTCCAGGAAGTGGAATTCTCCCTGCAACAGATTGAACTGGGTGGCTATCCGCATTTTATGCTCAAGGAAATTTTCGAGCAGCCGGAAGCGATCGCCAACTGCTTGCGCGGCCGGTTGGACAAGAGCGAAGGACGGGTGGTTCTGGGAGGACTTTCGCAGTACAGCCGGGATATTGTCCGGGCGCGGCGCATCATCATCACCGGGTGCGGGACCGCGTGGCATGCGGGGCTGGTGGGAGAATTTCTGTTTGAAGATCTGGCCAAAATACCAACGGAAGTGGAGTACGCCAGCGAGTTTCGTTATCGCAACCCCATTATCGAAGATGGGACGATTGTGATCGCCATCAGCCAGTCGGGAGAAACAGCCGATACGCTCGCGGCGCTGCGCGAGGCCAAGGATCGCGGCGCGCTGAGTCTGGGTATCGTCAACATTGTCGGCAGCACCATCGCGCGGGAAACGGACGCGGGCATCTATCTGCACGTGGGACCGGAAATCGGCGTGGCCAGCACCAAGGCGTTCAGCGGACAAATCGTGGTTGAAGCGCTCCTGGCGCTGACCATCGCCCGCCGCAAGTACATGTCGCAGAGCGTGCTGGAGGAATTCCTCCGGGCTTTGGACCGAATTCCCAACCAGATGCGACTGGTGCTCCGCCAGAGCGATCTGATTCGCCAAGTGGCGGCGCAGTACTCACACCGGGACAACTGGCTCTTCCTGGGCCGCGGCTTTAATTATCCTGTGGCCTTGGAGGGCGCGCTCAAGCTCAAGGAAATCAGCTATATTCACGCCGAGGGTCTGCCGGCGGCGGAAATGAAGCATGGCCCGATCGCCTTGATTAATCCCGGCATGCCCGCGGTATTCATCGCCACGCGCGGCACCCAGTACGAGAAATTGCTGGGCAATATCCAGGAGGTCAAGGCCCGCGGTGCCAAGATCATCGCCGTGGCCAATGAAGGTGACGATCATGTCAGCCACGTGGCCGATCACGTCCTGACTGTTCCCGACACCATCGAGCCTTTGCAGCCGCTGTTGACGGTTTTGCCGCTGCAATTATTGGCCTACCATGCCGCGGTGGAACGCGGCTGCAACGTGGATAAGCCGCGGAATCTGGCCAAAAGCGTCACGGTGGAATAAGAAACTATCTCAAAAGATGGTTTCTAACGTTTATTTTCCTTCGGGGCGCGCCGCCCACAGGAATCCCCTTCGCATGAGAGTGATATGCGGTTCCTGCGCCACAACTTTCGCATCGTGCCCCACCGACGAGTAAAATACACGGCCTTTTCCCCAGAGCTTGGTCCAGACCACCGGCATATCCACAGGCCCGTTGGGCGAATGCGGACCATCCGCGCCCGGCGCGGGAACTCGCGTATCCGCCAGGATTTTGATCGCCGGGTCCACGTGCATGTAGTATTGCTCGCTGACCACCTGAAAATCCTGAATGTCCTGGGTGATCGGATGCTTTTTGTCGGTAATTCGCACGGTGTAGGATATGCGGCCGCCGCCGGGATGGCTCACGAACTGGCCGCCAGTGATGAATTGCCAATCCCCATTGCGGAAGGCGTCGCACATGCCGCCGTGGCAGCCGGCGATTCCCACACCGCTCTGAACGGCCTGTGAAACTCCGCGGACTTGTTCGCCGGTAATGTTACCCCCCGTCCAGACCGGTACGATCAGGTCCAGCGCCAGCAGACGTTGCCCGTCCGCCAGCGTTTCCAGCGACTCGCTGGTCTGAACCGTAAAACCGTCCCGGCTTAGGACATCGCGAAAAACCTCGGTGACCTCACGCGGGTGATGGCCGTCCCAGCCGCCGAACACGATCAAAGCATTGCGCATGGTAAAACTCCAAATTTCGAAAACGGATGAACTATAAAGCCCACCGTTCAGGGTGTCAAACGGCGGCGGGAATGAAGAGCGCCCAGGACCATCCTGATCGCGGAATTTCATTGACAACGCGCCCGCCCCGGATGATAATTCCGTGGCGTTCTATCCGCCCGCCAGGGCGCGCGTGGTGTGTGTCTTTTCAGGAAGGAGTTTCATCATGCACGGGGAAATGTTTTCCAATAATGTAGTGGTGTATAACTATTCGGGTATATTGGCATTCTTGGCCTTATTTCTGGTTATGCTCGCGGTGCAGATTTTCATCTGTTACCTGCTGCAGACCTGCTACAGCCGCATTCCGGAGGATTTCCGCCAACTTTCTCCGGGGCTGGTATGGCTGCTGCTGATTCCGATTTTCGGCCTGGTATGGAATTTCTTTGTCTTTCTCAAGCTCGCCAACAGCTACCAGGCGTATTTTACCAGCATCGCCAAACCGCACATGGGCGACTGCGGCCGCGCCCTGGGACTGGCGTATTGCATCTGCGCGTGCTTATCGATCATTCCCTTGCTTGGCTACTTGACGGGCATTGCCGCCTTGATTCTTCTGATCATTCTGATGGTCAAGATGGTCGGCCTGCGCAACCAGATTTCCCTGGCGCCGGGGACGCCCGCCGCCTGAGAGGTCTCGGCCGCGTGCCGGTTGCCCGCTATAGGCGATCACGCTATCGTGCTTGACTCATTGTGGTTTTGAGGAAAGCGTCCATGGACATGAAGATAGCGGTATTGCCGGGCGATGGCGTCGGAAGGGAAGTCATTCAGGCGGCGATGCGCGTGCTGTACGCGACATCCGAGGAATCCGGTCACAGAGTCCTGGCCGAACACGCCGCCGTGGGCTGGGCCGCCATAGACCAATACGGCGAGGCCTTACCCCCGGCCACGCGCGATATTTGCCGGCGCAGCGAGGCGATTCTTTTCGGCGCCGTTGGCCTGCCGGACCGCGACAAAACTCTGCCGCAGGACCGGCGCCCGGAGCGGGTCGCTTTGCTGGAGTTGCGCAAAGGTCTTTTCGCCAATCTTCGACACATTGTTATGCCACCCAGGCTGGCCCACCGCTGTCCGCTCAAAAACGAGCTGATAACCGACGGCATCGATATTTTGATTATCCGCGAGCTTACCGGCGGGCTGTATTACGGCCAGCCGCAGGGCATCTCCGGCCAGGCGCCCAACCGCCGGGCGGTGGACACGATGGCGTATTCGGAGCATGAAATTCGGCGGATTATCAAAGTCGGGTTTGAATCCGCCCGCAAGCGGCACAAGAAACTTGCCAGTGTGGACAAAGCCAACATCCTCGCCACCAGTCAGTTATGGCGCCAAACCGCCGTGGCGATGGGTAAAGAATATCCCGATGTGCATCTCGAACATATATACGTGGACAATGCGGCCATGCAGCTATTACGCCGGCCATCGGATTTTGATGTGCTTGTGACGGAAAATACTTTTGGCGACATCCTCAGCGACGAAGCGTCGATGCTGGCTGGTTCCATTGGACTGGTTCCTTCGGCATGTCTGGGTGAACCGGACGCGCAGGGCTCTTCCGCCACGCCATTTTATGAGCCGATTCACGGCAGCGCGCCGGATATCGCCGGCCAGGACAAAGCCAATCCGGTCGGCGCCATTCTGACTGTGGCCATGATGCTCAATCATACTTTTGGGTTGGCCAAAGAAGCCAAGGCCATTGAAACGGCCACATTTGCCGTGCTTAACGAAGGCCAATATCTTACCAGCGATCTTGGCGGCACGGCAGCATGCAGCGAAGTCGCCGAGGCAATTATCGAACGGTTGAGCTTCTGACGTGATCGAATGGGGCGCCGGGTGCCGGCGGATAGGGCGCCACTCGATCCAGCGCCAGATTCAATTCCAACACGTTGACGACCTTTTCACCTAACAGTCCAAATTGCGGTCCCGACGTATAGCGGGCGATGAGTTTTTTCAGCCGCGCCGGACTCATCCGCCGAAGCCGGGCGATACGGGGAATTTGATAATAGGCGGCGGCAACGGACTCATCCGGATCCAAACCGGAGGCGGAACTGGTCAGAAGATCCACCGGTATCGGTGCGGAGTTCCCGATGTCCGCGTTGCGCAGCGCCTGAACCCGTTGTTTGATATGCGCAATTAAAGTCGGGTTGGTCGGCCCCAGATTCGATCCGCCGGACGCCGCCGCGTTGTAGGGCACGGGCGAAGTGGCGCTGGGGCGCGGCCAGAAATACCATGGCTGGTTGAAATATTGGCCGATTTGCGCCGAACCGATGGCGCTCCTTCGGCTGAGCGTTGGCTGACCTTTGCGGTTGATCAACGAACCGGCCGCCTGCCAGGGAAACAGGACCCGGGCGATACCGGTCATGACCAGCGGATAGACAATTCCCGTCAAAACGCTGCAGAGCGTCAACAATACCAGCGCGGCGCGGAGCATGGCCAGGACGCCGCCGCGGCGCGGCAACTTCGTCTGCCTGCGTCCGCCGGGAGAGTTTGATTCATCGGCATTCGCCGAACCGTCTGTCGCGGACATAATGAATTTCCTTTCTCCAGTTTAGAATCGAATATTCAACAGCAGATCAATCAGCTTGATCCCGATAAATGGCGCAAGCAGGCCGCCCACGCCATAGATGAGGATATTATTCCATAACAATTCATGAGCGGGCCGGGGGCGATACCGTACGCCGCGCAGCGCCACTGGAATCAGGGCGATGATGATCAGGGCGTTGAAGATGACCGCCGAGAGTACCGCCGTTTGCGGATTCAGATCCATGATGTTCAGGCGTGTGAGCGCCGGATAGGTGGAGGCGAACATGACCGGAATGATGGCGAAATACTTGGACACATCATTGGCGATGGAAAAGGTGGTCAGAGCGCCGCGTGTCATCAACAGTTGCTTGCCGGTTTCCACCACTTCGATGAGTTTGGTGGGATTGGAATCAAGGTCCACCATGTTGCCGGCTTCCTTGGCGGCCTGCGTGCCGGTGTTCATGGCCACGGCCACGTCGGCTTGCGCCAAGGCGGGAGCGTCGTTGGTGCCGTCACCGGTCATGGCCACCAATTGGCCGTGCTGTTGGTA
>JAJZKJ010000038.1 GCA_021804195.1 Acidobacteriota bacterium | reverse complement strand
CAGGAACGCGCCGAAAAGCAGGGCGACAATCTGGCTTGTTGAAAGCTCCCGCTTTCGGCCCGCAACAATTCCGCCGTCCAGACACACGATTGTCCTGGCGATCGGTCGCACGAACGCCCCGGCCCTGCGGGTGGGGACTATCGTAAGGCCGCCGCGCCGGGCGAAAATGATCGGCGCTGCGGCATCCCGGCGCTCCGGGGTTCTGCGGCGCGTCTCATGGAGATCCGTTCGCGTGGCGCGGATGTTTGCGGCGCAGTTGGGCGATGGCTGGCGGATATTGGCGCGTATGGGCGGCTTGCCATGGCTGGCCCGGCGCGTGAGTCCGCGCACGCACATACAATGGTTCTGGCTGGCAAGTCCGCCGCGGGACTTTTTCACGGATTGGCAGCACCATGCCTCGTTCGTCGTTTTCTTCGTTAATGTGTTGCGGCGGACTACGGAACCGTTGCGGAATATGGCGGCGGATGGATGGTGGCGGCCGGCGGCTCCGTTCACCGCGGCGCGGCGGACCCATAGCCGGTTGCCGGTGATACATTCTTATCCGCTGAGCATGGGCTTGGCGCTGTTGGCCTCCCTGCTTCTCCTGGTGGCCGCCATGGGGTTTGTGAATCGCTATCCCCGGCTGGCAGTGGATTTGCGGCATGGCGCGTTTCCCGTTCCTCCGGCGGCTGGGCGGAAATCTCACTGACGCGGATCGGACGAATGGCGAAGCGGGAGTTCTGTCCAAAAAACATGGCTGGATTGTTGTGAAATATCCGCAACAGCGTATCCAGGTTCTGACCCCGCCGGCGGGTTTCGAGCCAGGTGCGGTGGGTGTTCAGAGGATCGCTTACGCCCCAGTCGGCGGCGGCGTTTACGCACAAGCGTTCCGCACCGAATATTTCGATCATGTCCACCGCCCGCGGCGGCGTGACTTTGCTGATCGGGTAAATGGTTATACCGGCCCAATAGCCCGCATCCTTGACCATGCCGATGGTGTGTTCCTCCACGTGATCAATCAACACCCGTTGCGGATCAATCGCGGAGCCGAAGTCTTTGAGCATTTCCAGGATCAGGCGGGTTCCCTTGAGCTTGTCTTCCAAGTGAGGGGTGTGAATGAGAATCAGCGCATGACGGGGCCGCTGCGAACCGGGGGATTGGCGGTTGGCCCAGTCCATGGCTAGCTGAATGTGCTGCTGAAACACGCGGGCCTCGTTGGGAGTGTTTTTGTTTAGTCCGATTTCCCCCACCCCCAGCACCGTCGGCTTGTCAAGAAACTCAGGAATTACCCCGAGCACTTCCCGCGCCTTGCCCGGGTCCTCGGACTCTTTCGGATTCAGACATATCCAGCAGTAATGCCGGATGCCGAACTGGGCGGCCCGGGCCGGTTCAAATTCCGTCAATTGTCGGAAATAATCGACAAAACCGGCCGGCGAACGGTCAAAACCGGCCCAGAAGGCCGGCTCACTTACCGCCACGACGCCGGAAAGAGCCAGGGACTCATAATCCGCCATGGTTCGGGATACCATGTGAATATGTGGATCAATAATAAACATCAGATTTTGGAATACAGCTCCAGGATGCGCCGGGCGCGCCAGGGGCGGCCATCGGCCAGAATCTTCAGAGAACGGGCAATAAACTCCCGGCGCGGATCACCGGCGGTTTTCTCCGCGCCCGTCGCGCGGTCCACGCGGTCGAGCGTGGCGGCGGTTTCGAGCAGGTGCGAGCGCACCTGCAGGAAGTATCGGTCCAGCATCTCGCCCGCCGAATACGACTCCTGGGCAGTTTTGTCCACGGCGCACACTCCTTATCACCGCCGCCTCCTGGTGCTCTGTGATAGAGCACCAGCGTATAATGATAGCATGACGGACTTGGGAAAATTACTGGTGGTTTTCGCAGCGGCAGTGGCGCTGGTCGGTGGAGCGCTATGGCTGTTGGGCAAGTGCGGCTACCGGGGCTTGCCGGGTGATATTTTCCACCGTGGCGAGCATCTGAGTTTTTATTTTCCCATAGTTACCTGCCTGGTCCTCTCGTTTCTGTTGACGCTGGTCTTGTGGCTTTGGCAATGGCTGAGCCGGCGATGATACAAGCGGAAGATATGGCGGGCGGCGGGGGTGAGGCGCCGGAACTACCCGGGCGCCGGGCAGGAAACAGGTTCCGCCGGGGCCTTGCCGCGATAGGCGCGTTGTACGCGGATGTCGACGCCGCCATCGCTGTACAAAAACCCGTTTGCCGCGCCAGCGGCCGCTGCTGCCACTTTGAACCATACGGTCATCAGTTGTACGTAACCACCATGGAACTGGCGTATTTTTCCTGCCTTCAGCGCCAACCCGGCGATAGCGCCGCGCCGTTGCCGCGCGCCGGTCTTCATTTTTCTCTGCCGCTGCATCACGCCGGGTACAATCGCGACTTCGCCCACCTCCGCCCGTCGGCGGGCCAAGGGAAAGCCGTAGATCGGGGCTGTCCCTGGCAAACAGGAAGATTGTGCGTTGCGCGCCAGGGCCGTCCCCTGGGCTGTCGAATTTATTTCTGCGAGAGAGCCGGCGTTCTCTGGCGACAGGAACTTTATGAACGCAGCCACCGGCGTCTGATCGAGTTGCACCGGGAGTATGCCGTTCCCTACCGTTACATGGAGTGGCGCCAGGCGTTGGAACAGTTGGCGCTTCCGCCCGGGCCGGCGCCGGATGTATAGAGATTCGGGAAAAAAGTTGTATGCCGTGGCGGCGGTTGAAACACGCCGCACGATTCATGGACAGTTTCCGCTGTCGCGCCATTACCAGCCGCTGGGAGTTGCCGATGAAACTTGCTTTTTCCACCAATGCCTTTGTCCGCCGCAACCTGCGGCAGGCGATCGAACAAATCGCCGCCGCCGGTTATACCGGCGTGGAAATTCTTGCCGACAAGCCGCATTGGTATCCGGAAAAATTTATTCCACGGCAGGCGCAAACCATCCGCCGCCTTCTGGACCGTTGTTCGCTGAGAGTAAGCAACATTAACGCCAATTGCACTTTTGGTTACTGGAAAGACGCGCCGCCGGAGCCTTTTTTTGAGCCGTCGCTGATTTCTCCCCGGCCGGATCTGCGCCGGGCCAGGGCCGCCATGATCCGCAATACGCTCCGCCTGGCCGCCGCCATCGGGGCGGAGAATATCAGCATTACCAGCGGCAAGGCGCTGCCCACCATGCCGCCGGATAAGGCGATGCGGCAGCTTGCCGAATCGCTGGCGCCGCTGCTGGAACTGGCGCAGAAACTCGGAGTCAAAGTGGGCATGGAATGCGAACCGATGCTTTTTATTGAATGGGCCGTGGAATTGCGGGAATTGATGGATCGCCTGGACTGCCGGATGCTCGGCGCCAACCTGGACATCGGTCATTCGGTGGTGCTGGGAGAAAATATTCCCGAGATTCTGGAGATTCTCAAGGGGCGCATCTGGAACTGCCATATCGAGGATATCTCCGGCCGCAAACACTACCATCTGATTCCCGGCCGGGGGACCATGAACTGGCGGGGGCTGCAAGCGGCCCTGGCCAGGATTAACTATGACCGCTTCCTTACAGTGGAACTATATACATATCCAGATCAACCGGAAAAGGCGGCCGCGCAAAGTCTCCGCTTCCTGCGGAAAATTTTCGTTTGAATGGGCTTTTCCCCTTTGGGGCCAAACAGGTCATCCGGGTAAAACCCTTCTCGGGAAGGGGGGATGCTCTTGCGGTATTTCTTCTTGCGCAATACCGGCGTCTCCGCCAACGGCGCCGCCGGTGAGTACTTGGCGCGTGCATTGCGCAACGATAGCCAAACCCTCTTCCAGCAGGTTTTCTTCTATGATCAGCGGCGGCAAAAACTTGAGAACTTGATCCTTGGCGCCGCAGGTCTCCAGAATCAGGCCATGCTGGAATGCTTCCTGTGAAATCAGCCGCGCCGCGGTCGGATGGTCCTCAAACGCGAGGCCCGCCAACAGACCGCGCCCCCGGACGCTGATGCCGAAGCTTTCCCACTGGCGGCCAATGTCGGTCAACCGCCGGCGCAACAAATGGGCCTTGTGCCCAATGGCCAGGCGGAAGGTGTGATCCCGCCAGTAAAGCCGGAAAGCCTCCGTTGCCGCCACAAAGGCCAGATTATTCCCGCGGAAAGTCCCGTTGTGTTCGCCGGGTTCCCAGCAATCCAGCTCCGGCTTAAGCAATACGATCGACATCGGCAGGCCGTACGCGCCAATGGATTTGGAAAGTGTAACAATGTCCGGCGTGATATCCGCGGGCTGGAAGCTGAAAAAAGTGCCGGTGCGCCCGCATCCCGCCTGAATGTCATCCACAATCAGCAGAATCTGATGCTCCCGGCAGAGCGTTTCCACCCGCTTGAGCCATTGGAACGACGCCACATTCACACCGCCTTCTCCCTGGATCGTTTCCAGCAGCACGGCTGCGGGTTTGTCCAGGCCGCTGCTGGAATCTTCCATGAGGCGTCGCAAATAGTCGAAGGTATCGACTTCGGGTCCAAAGTAACCGTCATAGGGTAAAAAACTAATCCCGTTGAGCAGCGAACCGCCCGCCCGGCGATGGTAGGTGTTGCCGGTGGCCGCCAGTGAGCCGGCGGTCATGCCATGGTAACCATTGGTAAAGGCCACGATGCCCTGCCGGCCGGTAACCTTGCGCGCGAGTTTCATGGCCGCCTCAACCGCATTCGTGCCCGTCGGGCCGGGAAACTGAACTTTGTAATCCAACCCGCGTGGCCGCAGAATGATGCTTTCAAATGATTCCAGAAATTCCCGCTTGGCGGTTGTGTACAGGTCCAGACTGTGAATGATTCCGTCCTCCTGTAAATATTCCAGGATTTTTCGCTTGATGAACGGATGGTTATGCCCGTAATTCAGGGCGCCGGCGCCGGCGAAAAAATCAATGTAACGCCGGCCCGATTCATCATAGAGCGTCGCTCCGACAGCCTTGCGAAATACCACCGGAAAAGCCCGGCAGTAGCTGCGTACTTGTGATTCAAGCGTTTCAAAAATATTGGTCATGATGTATGTCTCCCTTTATGCGGATAGCTCCAGGCCGGGGGCGACCGGTCCGATTAAAAACTTTTTTTCGCTTGCATGTGTCTGGGGCGCAAAAAGGCGCGCGTCAAATCCCTGGTCCATCCGCAGATGGCAGCGCAGCCTCCGGGCCAGAGACGCAAAGAGTCGTTGCGAGGCAAGGTTGGATTGACTAATGGTTGTTTCCATGACCAGCCCCGGCCCCTCCGCAACGCTTGCGAGCAAATCCAGCAGAAGCCGCAGGGCCATTCCTTGTCCCCGGTGGGTGTGCTTTACGGCGATTTGCCATATAAACAGCGTTCCCGGCCGGCCGGGCGGGTGGTATGCGGTTACAAAACCGATGATATGTCCATCCATTTCCGCGACGCGGCAGGTGGCGGAAAAATCCCGGCACAGCAACAAATAGAGGTAACAGGAGTTCACATCCAGCGCCCCGGACTCGATCACCAGTTGGTGAATGCCGGCGGCATCCGTCAGGGCGGGCCGCCGGATGACGGCGGTGGCGCTCCGCAGTGGCGCCGAGGACTCTTCCATGTCGGGCATTTGTCAAAAACCCTTTCGCCAGGGGTACAACCGTCTGGAAAACACAAAATGGCAACCACAAGCCCGCGCCGGTGATTCAGCGCCGCCTCATGAACAGGAGCCTCCGGGAGACCCGTGCACATTTTGATTTTCGTCAGGACAACCGGTGAGTCGGTGCTATTCGCCGCACCGCCTGCGCGGCCATCACAATGAATCCATTGCAACAGGCCACGACGCTATTGCGTCGCATGATTGTCCTTCATCCGCTTGTAATAAATCGGACAAGAGGAGTCAACCCCAAAAAATCGAAAAAGAGGACATTTCTTTTTTTCCCTCCATAAAATGTCGTGCCGTGAAATCCCGCTTCTTATTTCCCCGGACGCTTACGGCCGGAGGGATTTTTCGCCCACCATATCGTCATCGCCTGGATGGCGGCTTCTTGCTGTTGCGTTGACTTGAACCCCCATCGATTCACGTACGAACTATGAGTGCGCGCCATTCCAAAATCTTTGGGGTTTTTGCCGGCGGTCTGAATCAGCAGGAGGAGCAGATTGGTTTGAATGTTGTGGAAATAGGTTACGCCGCCAAGGGAAAAACTCCCGGACCAATCGTCGGTGGTATGGACAAGCTTAAGCAGGTAAGGAACCGCGGCGCGGGGATGATATATGGCAAAGAGTTTCATGAATCCTCTCCACGTTCCCAATCCCTCCTGTACGTCGAACAAGCGTCCGCCATTTTTCCGGCTTTGGGCCAACCAGTTGGCAAGAGTGTCCACCAGCAATTTAGAGACAATCGCCGGTTTCCAGCGTTCGAGGATACGGGCGTCCACTTCGTGAAACCTGTCAATAGGCGGATGGATTGGAGGTGGCGACATTTTCCACCCGAGCAACACCACCTGTCGGCCAGGCGGTTGCGTTTGTATGTTGTTGACTCCGGGTGGTTGGCAGCCCTGGTAGAGTCTCCGGACCATCAAGGATGTGGGACCGATCTGATTGACCGTGATCGCGGCATGGAGGAAAACATATTGTGTTCGCACCATCAGCATGTCGGCCAGCAGCCGCATGGCGATTGGATCATTCCTTCTCCGCGACAACAATTTTGCCGCCTTGGCGCGTAGATAATATTCCTGTGAGTAAGCATCGGCCGCCAGGGACCGGTTCGCCTTCATGAAGCCCCAGCGTAACTCGCGTTGGCGCAACGTCTTTGGAGCTTCCATGGCCAAAAGCGTCCAGCGTGTAAAACCGTACTCGAAATCAATCAGCGGCCAGGTGTTTTGCCAACGACTTCTGGCTTCCGCCAACACGAGGGCGCGAAGCTGGCCGGTGATCCCTTTCCGGAGTTGTAGGCAGGCTTGCCGCCGCACCTGAAAACGGCTTGCTCCCAGTTCCCCCAGGCTCCGCCCAATCTGGAGATCGGCCGCATCGGCCCACTTACGGATTTCGCTGGTCGTAGGTTCAACGGGGGTTGCTGTCCATGGGGGCGGCGCCTTGGGGACGAGGCCATGCGCCTGGCACCAGCGCGTCACATCCACTATATCTTTCCTCTGATCCGACCGGGAAGTAACGCACCAAATTGGCGGAGAAGTTCCACCTTGAAAACCGGTCACCCTGCGAAAGTGATAATCCGCCGGCTTCTTTCCGATGAACCGAATCAACACGTAAAGCGCCGCGGTGCGATAATCCCAGTAGTCCGGCTGGGGGAATACTGCACCGATAAATGGTTGATGGACCATGGCCAGCAGGGCAGGCACGGCGTCTTTTGGTTTCACAGCGAGAATTAACCGCGCGCCAAAGGTGCAGGTCCCAATATCCTTCAAAGGACGCAACAGAGGATAATTGCTCATCCCCAGTGCTTCATCCAGCGACCGCGCGAGCTTGTTCGAATGCCAGTGAAGAAGCAGCAGAGACAGGAGATTGGTCAACTGCCTGCGGTTGTACTGACGAAAGACTCGTGCAAAATACTCTTTTCCAAGAACGTTCACCCACGCCCGGGCTCGGCTTGGTTTCAGACCAAGATAATACCTCGATACGGAGTGAATTAACTCTTCGCCGGGAGTCCGTTCGGCCAATCCGTTGGCGGCGGCGGAGACGATCAGGGTGTTGGAACCCGCCAGATCGTGGAGTTGCCAGCCCAGCACGGCATCGGCCTGCCAGCCGGGAATTTTTGCAACCCGCGCCAGCCCCAGCGCCCGTCGGTTGGGCTTATCGGAAAACATCTCCGCGATGAGGTCCGCATGTTTTCCGCGTAGCCAGAATTTTGCTAAAGCCGATGTTTCCGCCATGGGTTGAAACTCGGTATCCTCCACCCAACGCAGCAGACCTTCTTGAAATTCAAGCACGCGGACAACGCGGGCCCGTTGCTCCGGGCCGGCCAGGCGAACCATGGCCCGCAACTGACTGATAAACGCTTGTTCCGCCGCTGATTGCCATTTCTGTTGAGAGGCCCAGTCTCCGCAAGCCAATCCCACAATCGCCTTGGAATAGGAAATGGTTTGCGATGAATACAGTCCGGCGGCGCGCGGCGGAGAAGGCGGTACCGCCGTGCGTGCGGCGAAGACAACCATTTGGCGTGATCCGAACAAAAAGAAAATAATTCCCAGCGTCATGCCAAGAGGGTTGGAAAAATGACGGCGCGCCATTCGGAAAAATTCAAACGGGTACATAGGACATTCCCTAAGAAATCCCCATATACATAATATTACTTGATATCTTCGCCAACACAACGAAATCTCGTAACCGTTCACGCCCCGGATGTTTTTCGCGTACATCCCCTGCGGGCACGGGTTTTCCCGGTGTGCCGGGACCGCCAATCACCGCGCCGCCCCAGCCACGCAGCCGCGTGGATCGCAATCCCGCGGCCGTTTTCCGCGCGCCGTGAACGGTTACGAAATCTCTATGAAGGAATGAACTGCCGATCGGAACTCATTCACCGCTTGAATGCTCACCGAATAGGCGAGCTATCATGTCGATGCGCATTTTTTAGGTCTCGCTCGTGGAGATTGCATAAAATATGGGCACGAGCTTATGATGCGCATGGTCGATTACTTTGGAAAATTTTCCATCCGAAATGGATGGCAAAACAATATGGTTTCTTCATGGCGGTATTGGTTAATTATGGAACGTGCGGAACTGGAACTTGGCATCCTGACCGATATTGGGCGCGTGCTTTCTTCGGGCTTGGACCTGCGGGCCGTTTTCGAGCAGACCATGCGGGTTCTGGCCGAGCGACTGGGCATGGAAAGAGGCTCCATGGTGTTGCTGGATGAAACCACTGGCAAGCTGCGGATCCAAGCCGCTCTTGGACTTACCCCCGAAGAGATTCAGCGTGGCCGCTACGACATGGGCGAGGGCGTTACGGGCCAGGTGGTGGCGACGGGCCGTCCGCGTGTGGTTGAGGATATCGCCAAGGACGTGCAGTTTCTCAATCGTACCGGCGCGCGGGCCGCGCTGGCCGGCCACCGGATCAGTTTTATCTGCGTGCCGATCCAAATCGACGCCCGCGTGATCGGTGCGCTATCGGTGGATAAACCGTTTGTTGATTCCCAGAGTTTGGCCCATGATCAGCGCGTACTGGAAATCATCGCCGCTTTCATCGCCCAGGCGATTAAGATCAACACGATCGTCGCCACGGAGCGCGAAGAATGGCGGGAAGAACGCCGCCAGCTTCGCAACACCCTCCAGAGCAAGTACAAGTTCGACAACATCATCGGCGCTTCTCCGGCCATGATCGAAGTTTTTGACGCCATCGCGCAGGTGGCGACCAGCCGGGCGACGGTTCTGCTGCTGGGCGAGACCGGCACGGGCAAGGAATTGATAGCCAAGGCGATTCACTTCAATTCCAACCGGGCGGACAAGCCGTTTATTCGCGTCAACTGCGGGGCGTTAAGCGGTACGCTGCTGGAATCGGAGCTTTTCGGCCACGTCCGGGGCAGTTTCACCGGAGCGATTCGCGACAAAATGGGCCGCTTTGAAGTTGCCCACACCGGCACGCTTTTCCTGGATGAAATCGGCACCCTCGACACGGGCCTGCAGGTCAAGCTGCTGCGCGTACTTCAGGAGAGGGAATTGGAACGGGTGGGCGACAACAAAACCATCCGTGTCGATGTGCGCATCATCGCCGCCACCAACTTGAACCTCCAGGAAGAGGTCGCCCGGGGCCGCTTCCGCGAAGACCTGTTCTATCGCCTGAACGTGGTGACGATTCATCTACCGGCACTGCGCAACCGCCGCGCGGACATTCCCCGCCTGATCGACTTTTTTCTGGACAAACTCAATGCGGAGAATGGCAAGAATCTCAACAAGATAAGCCGGGAAATGCTCAACATACTGGTGCGTTATCCCTGGCCGGGCAATGTGCGCGAGTTGGAAAACGCCATCGAACGCGCGGTGGTGCTTAGCCGGGGCGACACACTCACGGAAGACCTTCTTCCCACGGCTATCCGAACTTTCGCCCAGGAGGGCCGCGCCAGCCTGGCCAGCGAGAACCTGGAGGAATTGGTCGCCCGGTTGGCCGAACTCTCGATCGGTGAATACGCCTTGCGGGAGGGGCAGATCTACGATCTGGTTATTGGTCATGTGGAAAAGGCGCTGCTGGCCAAGGCGCTCCAGCGCTGCGAAAACGTGAAGATCAAGGCGGCGGATTTCCTGGGGATCAATCGCAACACGCTCAACAAGAAAGTCAGGGAACTGGGCCTTTCACCGGTGGAGAAAGCCGGCGACGAAGCCAGCGCGGCGCCAGGATAAAGATCGAAACCAAAGAGCTGCTGGTTCACATGATTCGCGGGCGGGCTGGTTGTCAGCCATCCGGATTTTCCACGAACACCTTCAACCAGACCCAAAACAGGCGTACAGAAACTGGGCCCGCCAAGATTCGAACTTGGGACCTCGTCATTATCAGTGACGCGCTCTAACCAACTGAGCTACGAGCCCGGTGATGCGCCGTCGCGGTAATAGAACCAGCTATTTCCCGGTTCAGACGGTCCACAACCCATCATCCCGGTCGCGGTCGGGCGTGTCAAGGTTGCAGCGTGCGGAAACGATAAACCGTCTTCTGATAATACGTTTCCGACGGCGTGAGCACCGTGGACGGGAAATTCGGATGGTTGGGCGAATCGGGGTAGTGCTGGGTTTCCAGCGTGATCGCTCCGTGCCGCGGATAAGCGCCGCCAATGCCCTGGAGCGTGCCGTTGAGGTAATTGCCGGTATAAACCTGCAACCCGGGCTGCGTGGTGAAGCACTCCAGCACGCGGCCGGTGGCGTGTTCTTCCAGGCGGGCGGCCAGAGTCATTTTTCCGTCCTGCGCGTTGAGACACCAATTGTAGTCATAGCCATAGGG
>JAJZKJ010000037.1 GCA_021804195.1 Acidobacteriota bacterium | reverse complement strand
GTAAGCCGCCTGATCCTGGGCGGAAGGAATGTTCACCCGCTGCACCGTTTGGCAGCCGGCCATCATGCCACCCATGGCCAGGTTTTGGGGGTGCAATATGTGGACATGCCGCTACCGATGAGTAAAACCAACATCAATTTACCTTCCATGCACCAACCCCTTTCTACAAATCTGATTTTACAGTGATTGTTACCTATTCAAACACCAGTGCACCGCATTGATCCAGAGCTGACGCACTGCCGAACTTTCAAACGCCCTTAGATCGTGGCCGTTGGCCAGATATACAACTCTGCCCGCACCACTGATGCGCCCACCTTCAGCAGTCATCACCATCGGACGCCGGACTGCATCCCATAGAACGTCGGCATGAACCGTCGGCTTAAATTCTGCAGCAATTTGAATGTTATAATACAATTCGTCATGCAGGCGGTAATCTGCCACATCTTTGATGACCGGATGGCTGGTGGGCAGCACCTTAATGTCATAATCACCGAGCGGCGAGTGAGTGGTAAGCTGCCAGACCCAGGAAAAACCGATCAGGCCACCAAAGCTCGGCCAATCATCATAACTGGCGATGGCACCATGATGGGCAATCAACGGACGACCCGAAGTCACATAGTTCCGAAATGCTTTCTGGTGGGTCTCTTCCATCGGTCGGTAAGGCTGGGGAGCCATGCCGCGCCAATGCAACCCCATCAGCACCAATAAATCGCAGTCATCCAGTCGATCAAACGCATCCACACCGTCATATTGCTTGCACGCAAACGAAGTACCCAACCACTCCGTAATGCGATGTGCCTGCTGGTCCACCGGATGAAACGAAGGCCCGCCAATGTGAAATACGATCTGTTTCATAGATAATTTCCTTAAAATTCTGGCCTGCGATTACCTGAATCACTGCAATATCAGTCACTCCAGCCTTGTTGCACCACCCTATGGGCGATTCTGCAACCCTGCCTGACAAAGTTGATTATGACGGCAATCAATGGCATAATCTTTCACGATTTGGCAGTGGTATATTTTGAACATTAGTAATTGGTTTTTCTGATTTATGGGCAAAATCCTCAAGACTAGTTATCATGCCGATACCTGCCGCTCGCTGCGAACGGCAACGGCGTGTGGCCAGGTAACGCTTACAGCTTTGGCTCGCGGCAGGTACCCCGGTCAAAGATTGCCACCCAAGGTTCTGCCCGAGTTACGTTCAGTGGGATTCTGGAACGCCTCCCATCATCAATCCTGGGGTCTGGACTGGCATCGCAACGAAGGTCTGGAACTGACGTACCTGGCAAGTGGAACCCTTAGCTTCGCCGTGGACGAGACTTCGCAGCTACTGCGTAAGGGCGACGTAACGCTTTGCCGGCCCTGGCAGATTCATCGTGTGGGCAATCCCAACGTTACAGCAAGCCGACTTTATTGGCTTATCTTGGATGTAGGAGTGCGGCGGCCACATCAGACCTGGCGTTGGCCGCCTTGGATGGTTTGTTCCCCTGCTGACCAACGTCAGCTCACGCGGTTGTTGTGTCTCAACAACCAATCGGTATGGCGTGCGGCTCCGGAAATCGGTATCTATTTTCAACGCCTGGGCGAAACTATTACCGCGCCCCTGGATGCGCACACGACAACCCGATTGTCTTTACATATTAACGAACTACTCGTGGCTATTCTGGAAATGTTACTGCAGCGACGTGATGCACCAGTTTCCGTTCCGGGGGACGCCCAACAGCGAGTGAAGCTGTTTCTATCTCAGCTATGGCACCAGGCCATGCCCGGCTGGAATCTCAATTCAATGGCCCACCAGTGCCAATTGGGCCGTAGCCAATTCAGCCGCCATTGCCGAGAGTTGACCAACATGACGCCACGCCAATTTTTGGAAGCCTGTCGCGTGAGCCAGGCGCAACGGCTGTTGCGTCAACGACCAGAACTGTCTATCACTGAGGTATCACAGCAGTGTGGTTTTGCATCCAGCCAATATTTTGCCACCGTGTTTCGCAAACACGTCAGCCGTTCGCCCAGAATCTGGCGAAAAGTCAACCCGGGCACGAAAAACCACCTCATCATAACCAGACCCACCGCCAGGAGATAATGGGAAGAAATGCGCAACTGACTTTACGCCAGCGCACCGCAATTACTCCACCGAAGGTGGAACCAAACCCGCAAGCACAGGTCGGGGGCATGTTCTGGCCGCCAGATAATCACGGTGCTATTATCATAAGATGATGACATTAACGCCTGAAAAAGGATAAGTTTTTATGACCAGTGCAACACCTTCAGCCGAATTAGTGCAAATTACGGCGAATCTTAAGGGTTTTCTGGCTTTACCACCAGGCGACAAGCCGAGTCCGGCAATTTTAATTTATTATGAAATTTTTGGCCTTGACGAGCACTTTAAGGAAATGGCCCGGAAGCTGGCGGCCATGGGTTATGTGGCCCTGGTGCCCGACGTGATGGGAGGCAAGGTTTTCGGCTACGACGAAGTGCAAGCAGCGTTGCCGGCGGCCCGTGCCATTACCGATGGCCAATTTGTAAGCCGAATCCAGGAGGCTGTGATATTTTTGCAGAACCATTCCCAAGTGCGGCCCAACCATACTGGTCAGATTGGATTTTGCCTCGGGGGCCGGTGGGCATTTTTGGCTGCCACGCAGCTCGGCTCGCATATCCAGGCGACGGTGGCATATTACGGTGGCGGGATAGATTCCAGAGATCCCCGGTACGCTGCCGTACCGTCTCTTTTGCCGCTCATTTCGGGAATTCAATCTCCACTGCTACTGCAGTATGGAGCACAGGACACCGCCATTACATCTGACGAAATAGGCCGCATTACCACGGCCCTGGCTGGTGCCGGCAAGACCTTCGGCGTACAGGTATTTTCCGGAGTGGGCCACGCCTTCGCCAATGACCGCCGCTCCAGCTACAACCCTACAGTTGCTGCCGACGCATGGAATCTGACGCTGGCATTTTTCCAACGCCATCTGGGTGCTGCCTAAAGAATGGCACCATCGTAGACAAATCGCAGTTGCAAGCGGCGATGCGCTTGGGTCTGACCTATTGCAGCGGCCGTATATCCACATTAAAGTCATTGGCCAACGCCGTCAGGCTGCTAAAATGGATTTGGGCGATGCCGTGGGCCTGCACGCGAACTGTGTTCCAGCCGGATGTCTGCTCCACCTGCACACCTTTGTTATTAAAAAAGCGATATTGATATTCCAGATATAGTTCATGACCCGTCAGATTGCGCAGCGGCACTACAATGTGCAGTTGGCCGTCGCCCACCCGCGCGGCCATTGGCTCTCGAATCACAATTTTGCCCAGGAGATTCCAGTTGGTTAATTCCACCTGCGGATAGGGCTTGAGGTTATCCTGAAACGGCACAATCGGTCCGCATCCGGCCAACCCCACCACCAGCAGCACCGCCCCCAGCAACATCGCCATGCGCAGGACCGCCCCATTGCCCATCAGCCTGCCGGCCTGCAACGTTATATCTCGTGAAGACACACTTCGGTTCATCATAAAACATTCCTCTCGTGGAAAGTCCAGCACCCTTGAATCTTTATTTGGCCGGCTGAATTGGATTATCCTGTACGGTTTTGGTGACAGTTTGCGTTTCCGTGCGTACCTGTGTTCTGGTGGTAATGGACGTCGTTTTCAAGATCATCGGACCGGTAATTTCCAAATCGACCGTGTTGTTTTGTATATCCGTCGCCTTAAGTCCGCTGGAAACACCCAACTCTCTTTTCAACGCTACATAAAAACTTGCCGGCGATCCTTGGTATTGAACAGCCAGCGTACCATAGGCCGTCGAACTGGACCCGGTAATGCCCTGTTCCACCACCTGAGCCACTCCTGGCACTTTCTCCACAAAATGCTGAATCTTAAGCACATCGTCCACCGCCGCGGCATTATAGATACGTACGGTAATAGGGTTGACCGCACCGCCAATACCACTCCAAATCGTGGTTAACTTCTGCATCAACTTATCCGCCAGAAAGCCAGTATATAAATTGATGTTGGTTTTACTCATCGGTAGCGGCATGTCCACATATTGCACCCCCAAAACCCGGCCATTGGTGGTGCTGATCGCCTGGGCTAACAGACGAATCGCCGGACCTGCCGATGCCTGCGTGGTCGGCGCTGCCTGCACCTCCACTAGAATATCCGTGTTCAACTGATGTTGAATCAGCGGCAGCACTCGTGGATCCCCGTTTTGCAGCCGCAAAAAACTTTCTCGATCCAAAACTTGCTGTGCCATCTGCGGATCCTGAATATCCACTTGCCCGCCGGCATTGAGATAATCAATCATCGAAATCTGGATGGCCTGGTAATCGTTGGGCAAAATGCCCGTTTTCTGCATCGCCAATTTACTGGTCGGATACGTTACCAGCACCATGATCCGCGGGCTGCGCTGTGCCTGATAAGCCCGCACATACCCAGCTTCGTCCGGCAATGGTACATGCTGGCCAATACCACCGGTTGAGCCAAAGGCATCCGGCGGTAAAGGTTTGGAATAAGGCACAGGCTGGTAAGCCGCCTGATCCTGGGCGGAAGGAATGTTCACCCGCTGCACCGTTTGGCAGCCGGCCATCATGCCACCCATGGCCAACATAAATGCTCCGACGATCAAGGTAAAATGCTGGTTTTTCATGACGCATACTCCGACAATTGCCGCTGATTTATGTTATTTTATGAACATCAACGGCCATCGGCAACTTCGCTGCCACTCCATACACAAACGCCTGAAAACCACCTGGTTGCAGCTACCACTCCCATCACCATCATCCGCGTTTTCTTTTGGTCACTTGGCCTCCCCCACCCACTGCCGCCGTACTGGTCTTGGTCATTTTACCCTTGTCTGCAGCGGATGCGTTATCCCGTGCCGCTTGCCGATCACGGGCCATTTCCTGCACGGTCTTCGTGTGTACGCGCGCCGCCCCCTGATAATCACTGCGCAACTTCACCCGCGTACCGTCTTTCACCGCCTGGGCCAGCCGCTGCGCTGCCGTTGGAATTTGCGACTTATATTGCGGCAGCCACGAGGCCTGGGCGACCAACATCTCATCGGTCATTTGCCACACTTCTTCCGGGTTGCATACCGCTCCCACCAGCGGATCATGAAGCATGGCCTGCTTGAGCAGGGTTACATCTCCACGCACCGCCGCTTCCATGGCCATTTCCTGTACACGAACAGTCGCCGAGCATGTGGCCGCACAGGCCAGGGGCAACAGCCCCGCACAGCGCACGGTTGAAGGCCACCGTTGACAAGTTTGACACTACCGAACAACATACGAATTTGAACTCAACACAGGCATTGACAAGATAAGGTTATTTGACGTTATAAGACAGAAAATCAGTGGCTAGTTTTGAAGCACCCCGTGACAGGTTAGAAAGGCAGGGCAAATATGCGTAACCCCCCGTCACCCCGACTGGCTCTGCAATACCCAGTGGTGTCCATAGTTTCACTACTGGCTATTGGCGTATCGGTAGCTTATTGGCAGGGATGGAGCATTACGCCGCTCTTGGAAACGCCGGCCATTGGTCAGGGCCAGGTCTGGCGGTTGGTAACAAGTATCCTGCCCCACCAGAATCTGCTCCACCTGGCCTTTGATATTTATTGGTTTTGGGTTTTTGGCACTCTTATCGAAGAGAAGCTGGGCCATATCAAAATTCTGGCCTTAATTTTATTATTGGCGATTACCTCCGGGGCGGCTGATTTTGCGTTGATGGACGGCGGCGTCGGACTTTCCGGTGTGGGATACGGTTTCTTTGGATTGCTTTGGGTCCTCAGTAAGACCGACCAACGGTTTCGCAACGCCGTTGATAAAAAAACTGTTCAGCTATTCGTACTCTGGTTCTTTTTTTGTATCTTTACCACATACACCGGCGTTATGAATGTCGCCAATGTGGCCCATGGGGCGGGCTGCCTGCTGGGCCTGTTGATGGGCGGGGCGATGTCCTGTCAGGGAAGGCGCCGGCAACTCTACATAGCCCTGATGGCAACGCTGACTGTTGTGGCTCTATGGGGTGCCACATTCGGCAGGCTGCTGGTCAATGTCTCTCCGGATCTGGGTAAAGAACTGGCGTGGCAGGCCTACGTCGATTTGCGGCACAACCATAACCGGCACGCAGCCAAGCTGCTGCAAGAAGCAATCGCCCACCGCAAGCCTGAAGCAAGCTGGTATTATAATTTGGCCGTTGCGCAGGATCGCCTGGGCCAAATGCCCGCAGCCCGGAAGAATTTTCTTTTGGCCAAAAAAATAGATCCAAGTCAGCGTATTCCGCAATAGCAAAATCATCCACCAGGCGTGACGTATGGTGATGGATGAACCGCGAGCTCTCCCGACGATGACTCGCCCCTGATTCCCTCCTCGCCATCGCCATCAATCCGGCATGCAAGGCCCAACCGTGGCGGCCGCCCCGCACCGCGCCCAATCCGCGGATGGTTATGGCCGTCGGCCATCAGGGCTGCAGCCGGTTTATCCGCCATGATGGACATGCCGCCATGAAACGATGTTCAAGCATATCCACACTATCAGGTAGAGAGTGCCAAGAACCGAAATAATGGTGGCCAGAATTGCCAGGCCGCGCGGTCGAAATCGCAAGCCGACCAAACTCATCACCAGTCCGATCGGCGAAACCAACCCCGCGCAAAAAATGCCCATGACGGCAATGATTAACGCCGCCAGGCCGTAGCCATTGAGCGGTCGTCCCGATTCACCAGCCTCCCGCGGGATGTTTGGGAGAACTGCCGCTTCGGGCTTGGCCGAACGCCACTCGGCCATCGCCCCCGGAGGGACATACGTATTTCCGGTTGCTGCGGGTTGCGTGGGGCTTGTCGCGGCTTTTGGGGGCGAAAAATTTTCAAAACAACGCCGGCAAACAATTTTACCCCGATGAACCCACGGTTTGTTTGGCTCAAGAATGCCCGCGCCACAATGGGTACAAATTTTCATGCCGGTTCACGGAAACGATTTCCGAGCCTCTGGTCCGATCAGGCGCTTTCTTTGATGGGTATCGGTTTGCTGTCAAAGAGGCCGGCCTCACCACGCACAATTTCTTCAGTAATTACATAATGGCCGCGCTGCCCTTTTTCCGGCAATTGATACATCACGTCGATCATCAATTCCTCCATCACGCTGCGTAAGGCCCGGGCACCGGTATCGCGTTTCAGGGCCTTTTCCGCGATAAGGCGCAGTGCCGGAGCGGTAAACTCCAACTCACATCCTTCAAGTTGGAAGAACTTCTGGTATTGGCGTACCAGAGCGTTTTTCGGTTCCTGGAGAATCTGCATCATGGCTTCGTGTGTGAGCGGTGCCAGCGGTGCGATGACGGGCAAGCGACCGACGAATTCGGGAATCATGCCGTATTCGATCAGGTCGTCAGGCGTTACCTGAGCGATATAGCTGGAGGGCTTTTCGGAGGCATCCTGTGCGGCATTGATTTCCGTGCCAAACCCGATCATTTTTTTCCCCAAGCGATTGGCGATGATCTGATCAAGCCCTACAAATGTGCCACCGCATATAAACAAAATATGGGTGGTATCTATTTGAATGTACTGTTGTTCGGGATGTTTGCGGCCACCCTGTGGAGGGACATTCGCCAGCGTACCTTCCAGCATTTTTAACAGGGCCTGCTGCACACCTTCACCCGAAACATCGCGGGTGATGGACACATTCATATTGGTTTTGCCGATTTTGTCGATCTCGTCAATGTAGATGATGCCGCGTTGGGCGGCTTCGAGGTCGTAATCCGCATTTTGCAGCAGCTTGAGCAGGAGATTTTCAACATCTTCTCCCACATAGCCGGCCTCAGTAAGCGTGGTGGCATCGCCAATGGCAAATGGCACGTTAAGACTGCGGGCCAGGGTACGCGCCAAAAGTGTTTTGCCCGATCCGGTGGGACCTATCAACAACACATTGGATTTATCAATTTCCACATCGTCTGCACCGCGGGCATCCGTGTGCATGAGACGTTTGTAATGGTTATGCACCGCCACGGCCAAGGCACGCTTGGCAGGATCCTGTCCAATGACATACTGGTCCATGAAGTCTTTGAGTTGCCGTGGGGGCGGAATTTGGCCGACAAGGGGTTTGGATCCGGACACTTTGCGGCGTTCCTGGCGAAAAATATTCTGGCAAAGTTCAGAACAGTTGGAACAAATGTAGATGTCGTTGGGACCTTCCACCATCGGCCCAACTTCCCGGCTGGATTTGCCACAAAAAGAGCAACTGGTAATTTTACGGCCACGGAACCCGCTGCCGCTGCCTCCCCCACCACCTGATCCACTGCCACCGTTGCCCGAACCAGATCCGCCGGTTCCACCGAACCCCGTTGAACTGGAACCACCACCGGTTTGATTAATCATGACTTTTTTCCAACCAAATCGAACCGCACTTGTTATTTCTGATATCCCCATAGCCACTTTTATCGGCTACCGGGTGGCAATCGCTGAAACCCTTCCATTTTGTCTGGGTAATCCAACCGATGCCCTTTTCGGTGGTTATTTCGCAGTCAGGCATGTGAGCGACTGCAAAATTATTACCTCCCCGCCGAATTTATTAATTCTACTGCAATTACCTCTCAAAGTCCAGAGATGCAGCCCAAAAACCCGCATTGACGGGCCGAAATCCATATATTTCATCGTTCATGGCCTCCGTAGCGAGGCAAGACTATTTTCTGTCTTGACCAGGATCTGAGTCTGCCGAATCCGCCGGCTCTGAAGGTAAGAAACGTTCCTTCATTCGCGCTGCCGACTTGGCTTTGATGCGCAGATATTCCTCATGGGTCAGTTCACCGTTGTCGTGCATGCGTTTAAAGTCCAGCAGAGTAAAGCCGCCCGCAGATGAGGAGGTATCCTCCTCATCCATCATCTTGCGACGGATAACTCGCACTGCCAGATATCCGATCACGCCCAAAATCATCAGCCCGATGCCGCCAAGAATAATCTGTACCAGCGTTGCGATCATACCCAACTCCTGACTGCTCGAGCCCCCCTCCGACCTGGTAACCACGCATAGACCAAACCTTCTCCTATTCTATTGTACGTCAAGCATGGTCTACAGGTATAGGCCACGAGTTTTATTGCCACAACGTACCAGGCCATATCGGTACACTGAGGTCCGAAAATAGTTTTGCAGGCACTGCCTCTGGCTCGAAATGATGGAGCAAAACCCCTATACTGCCGCAGCATGGGAAACGCAAAATCAACCACCCGATCCTTGACGGCCCCGCCACGTGCCAAGCCCAGCCCGGCAAAAGCATCGGCCAAGACCCATGCACCACATATCGAAAACCGCCGAGCGTATCACGATTATTTTATTCTGGACAAATTCGAGGCCGGCCTGGCCCTGGTTGGCAGCGAAGTTAAAAGTCTGCGCCAAGGCGGCGCTCAATTAGCGGGATCCTTTGCCATCATTCGCAATGGTCAGGTATTGCTGATGGGTTGTCATATCAAGGAATATGAGCAGGCCAATCAGTTTAATCATGATCCCACCCGCGTTCGAACGCTGCTGCTGCACCGGCGCGAAATTCGACGCCTGGAACAGCGCATGGCCAAAGAAGAAGGTGCCGCGCTGATCCCATTGACCATTTATTTCAAGCGGGGCTTTGCCAAGGTGTCTTTGGGACTTGCCAGAGGCAAAGCCAAATATGATAAGCGCGAGGCCATCAAAGCACGCGACGCGGCCATGCAGATGCGCCGCGCCATGCGCCGGCGCTGAGGCCGTTGTCCAAGCCTCCGCCGAAAACACCACCCCGCCACCCGCGCTGGCCGCTGCCGTCAAAAATGCAGCATCTTCTTGACGTTGCTGAGGCCGGGCACGGAACCGACTTCAAACTGACCGGCCAGTTTTTCGACGTCGCTAAGCGATTTAATCGAGCCATTGTTAAGTCCGGTCTGAACCTGCCCAAGAAAATTGGTGGCCTTGGCCAAAGCTGCGGTAAGGCTACCAAGCTTACTTTCCGCAGTAGCCGCATCCGGATACAAGCTGTTGACGGTCTTTTGCAGGTCAACTTTCCAGTTGCCGGCATATTGTTTCAAATAAACCGACGCCAGGTTGTCACCCTGTTTGACAACGGCCTGTTCGCCTTCAATGACCAGGGACGATTTCTCAGTGGCCGTGGTTGGAATCAGGCCGTTGGTCGGGGCAATTTTGGCCACCAGCGAGCCAATTTCTGAAGCCTGCGCTCCCAGCTTCGTTTCCGCCGCCTGGACCACCGTGGTTTTCAACGATTCCATCTTGGCCACCGCAGCCACCAGCTTTTTTTCCACCGGAGTGCCGGCGGCAAAGCTGCTTTCAATTTGCGAGGCATCGCCGGATTTTATCTGTTGCACAATATGCGTCAGCGCCGTTTCCGCCGAACTCACCGTCAGAGCGGCCCCGTTGCCGTTGCCGCTGGAGTTTGCCGTTGATGCGGACTTACCCTTTGGCGACTTGGAACACCCGGAAAGAGTCAGGGCTAACGCTAAACCCAAGACCAGCGCGAAATTATTTTTCATGGACGATCCTTTCAAAATAGGCTTGATTCTTAAATCCTTTTGCCGGCTTCTTACCACAAAATCCCGCCGCTGACAAGCCCATAGGCCGGGCGTGCCCGTGTTATCGGGAACCGCCGAAGCCTGTGGTTATCAGCCAATGCGGCCTGCGTTGCCGGTCTGGGGGCGTCCCGGTCACAATCGGGATCCTCGCCCGCCGTTGCGCAGTACCAGCGTCTGGTTGCAGCGCCACTGCGCAGGGCACGTTTGCCAATACCGACAAAAACTGGCACACCCCGGCGGCTCAAAACCGCGGCCGAGCAGTTGACTTTTGACGATGGGTTGGTCATAATCCTGCCATGTCCGCGATGGAATTATATTTTGAAAACTTTGGTCCCAAACCCGTCGGGCGATTTTGGCGGGTTGCTGTCCACTTTCCGGCTTAAAACCGTCGCGAGCTTCAGAAATTGGCTCGCT
>JAJZKJ010000036.1 GCA_021804195.1 Acidobacteriota bacterium | reverse complement strand
GCGCGCGGGCACGTCTTTCAAGCTGTGCACGGCAAGGTCAATGCGCTTCTCGAGCAGCGCTTCTTCCAGTTCTTTGGTAAATAATCCTTTACCGCCGGCATTGGCCAGCCAGGGGGATGTGCTGCGGTCGCCGCTGGTGGTAATGGGAATCAGTTCGGCATCCATGCCGCGCACTTGCAGTTGATCGCGTACCCATTCCGCCTGCCATAAGGCCAGCTTCGAGCCGCGGGCGCCGATGCGGAGCGGGTTTTGAATGCCTTCAGGATTCAACATCGTGGATGGCTTCATCGGCCTCGGCTTCCGGCGTTAAATCAAATAGCCGCTCCGCCATTTCGATTAATCCGGCACTCTGCCCATCGGCGGCAGCCTGCCGCAGTCCAGCCAGTGGCGCATGCAGCCATTTGCGCATCAGACCCTGGGTTAAGTCGTCCAGCGCCTGTTCCTGTTCCGGGGTCAACTCACCCAGGCGGGCGCGCAGCCGCTGCAGTTCCCGCCGGCGCAGATCTTCCGCTTTGGCCTGCAAGGCTCGTAAGGTGGGCGTCAGATCGCGCGATTGCAGGCGGCGCAGATATTTATCCACTTCTTCTTCGGTTTGAATTTCGGCCCGCGCGGCGGCGCGCTGGCGCTGTTCGCGATGACGGTCGAGCTCGACCCGCAAATCGTCCACGTTATACAAAAACGCGTTCTCAAGCGAATGGATGGCGGGATCGAGAATGCGGGGCAGGGATAAATCCAGCAATAGCACCGGACGCTGCCGGCGCGCATGCAGGACAGCCGCCATCCCCGTCCGGTTCAGCACATAACCATCCGCCTGGGCGCAGGCCAGCACGATATCAGCTTCCGCGGTCCGGTGGGAAATCTCATCCCAGCCCAGGCTTTCGCCTTCCAGTTCCCGGGCCAACGCCTGCGCCCGTTCGCGGGTGCGGTTGGCAATCAGCAGCCGGCGCGCGCCTTGCCGGCGCAGATACCGCGCCGCCAATTGCCCCATCTTTCCGGCGCCCAGCAGCAGCACGGTTTTGTCGCGCAGGGACCCGAAAATTCCGTCGGCCAGATCCACGGCGGCATGGCCGAGGGATGCGGAAGCGCCGACCAGTTCGGGATCGCTGCGCAGCCTTTTGGCCACACTGAAGGCTCGCTGCAGCGCCGACTCCAGTTCGGGGTGCATCAGTCCGGCCTGATGCGAAGCCTGATAGGCCTGTTTGACCTGGCCCAGGATCTGCGGTTCGCCCACCCAGCGCGAATCCAGGCTGGCGCAGACGCGAAAGATATGGCGCACTGCGGCGCGGCCGCGGTATTCATAAAAATGTTCAGCCGCGATCTCGATCGCATGCCCGGCGGCGCAGGGCAACAGCGCGGCTAACTGACCGGCGTCGGGATGGCCGGCCAGCCAGATTTCGAGCCGGTTGCAGGTGGATAAAAGCAAGGCTCCTTCCACCCCCGGCGCCTCGGCCAGCCGGGCCGTGCCGCGGGCCGGATCGGCGTCGAGCGGAGCGGCCCGCTCCCGCACATCCACCGCCGCGGTATGGTGGCTCAGGCCATAAACCACCAGCGCCGGCTCCGGCGCGGCATCAGGGCGGAGGGGTGCGGGGTTGGGATTCATCGCACGAAATCATGCAGCCGGCTGAAGCTGCTGGCTACCCAGGTCGCCACAGCGGCGAGAAAACAGACAATGGTAAACCAGGCCGCCCGTCGGCCGCGCCAGTGCGCCGCCCAGCGGCCAAACAGCAGAATCAAATAGAGCACCCAGGTCATCAGCGCCAGCACGATTTTGGGGTCGCTCAGTCCGGCCCGGCCCCACTGCAAACCGGCCCGGTAAAATCCGATCAACAGTCCGATCGTCAGCAGGGGAAAGCCGCTCAAGAGCGACAGGTAGGTCAGCCGGTCGAGGGTTTCCAGCGGAGGCAGACGCCAGCCCAGATTGGCGGGGTGCTGCTTCAGGCTGCGCTCGGCCCACAGATAAAGCATGGCGCAGGCCACCGCCAGGGTCAGGCCCACAATGCCAAGAAAACTGAGGGTGACATGCCAGTAGATCCAGACATTATCAATGCCCGGTCCCGCATGCAGCAACGGGGTATGGGCCGCGCCCGCCGGTCCATAAATCGAAGTAAAGGTTAAAAGAAAAACCAGCGGCAGCAACAGCAGCGAAAGCCCGCGCGGAGAGTAGACCCGGTACACCAGCAAAAATGCGCCCGTCAGCATCAGCGCCAGCAGGTTGGCCGCCTCGCTGTATTGGGTAATGGGAAAATGTCCGGCGGCCACGCCCATCTCGACCACGCTGACGAACTGAAAAATAAAGCCCGTTGCCATCAGCCGCCGCGAAATCAAAAAGGCGCGTTCCGCGTGCCGCCGCCACAGCAGTGCGAGCGCAACAATCAAACCCAGACTGTAGAGGCTTAAGGCGACCCGTTCCCAAAATAAGCTCATGAATGAGGAAAACTCCGGGATCATCCAGACGGCTTTATGCTATTTCACGCCACTTTTTATTATAAAGAACGCAACGGGCGATTTCATGCCGAATCGCGGCGCCGGGGGCTGATATAATTAAACTTTTCAAAAATAAATGAAAATTCATGAATTTCAGGGCAAATCGCTGCTCGCCGGCTACGGCGTAGCCGTGCCGCGGGGCGAAGTGGCAACTACGGCCGAGCAGGCCGCCGGGATTGCGCGCAAGCTGGGCGGCAAGGTGGTGGTCAAGGCACAGATTCACGCCGGCGGCCGTGGCCAGGGCGGCGGAGTCAAACTGGCCGAAAATGCCGAGGATGCGCGCGCCGTCGCCGCGCGGATTCTGGGCATGACGCTGGTCACCAAGCAGACCGGGCCGCAGGGCCAGCGGGTGCGCTCGGTGCTGGTGGAAGAAACGCTGCCGATTGCGCGCGAGCTTTATCTGGGCATTGCCGTGGACCGCGCCGCCGCCCAACCGGTGCTCATGGCCTCGGCCGCGGGTGGCATGGAGATTGAGGAAGTCGCCGCCCGCGATCCCCATGCCATCCTGCGCCAGGCATTCGATCCCGATCGCGGCTTGCCCGCCTATACCGCCCGCCGCCTCGCCTTCGCGCTGGACATTCCCGTGCCCGCGCTGGGCAAGGCCGTCGCCATCATGCAGGCGCTGGCGCGGGCTTTCAGCGGACTCGATGCCTCGCTGGCGGAGATCAACCCGCTGGTGCTCACAGCCGATGACCGGCTGGTCGCCCTCGACGCCAAACTCAACCTCGACGACAACGCGCTTTACCGCCATCCCGAGCTGAAGGCGCTGCGCGACGAAAACGAGGAATCGCCGCTTGAGGTTGAAGCCAGCCGCTTCAATCTCAACTACATCAAGCTCGAAGGCAACGTCGCCTGCATGGTCAACGGCGCCGGCCTGGCCATGGCCACCATGGATATCATCCAGTATGCCGGCGGCCGGCCCGCCAATTTTCTTGACGTCGGCGGCGGCGCCAGCCGAGAGCAGGTCAAACAGGCTTTTCAGATCCTGCTCAAAGACCCCAGCGTGCGCGCCATCCTGATCAATATCTTCGGCGGCATTCTGCGCTGCGACACGCTGGCGACCGGCGTGGTTGAGGCGGCGCGGGAAGTGCAACTCAAGCTGCCGCTGGTCATCCGCATGGAAGGCACTAATGTGGAACAGGGGCGGCAGATTCTGGAACAATCCGGGCTCGCCATCACGGTGGCTCAAGGCATGCGCGACGCGGCGGAAAAAGTGGTCGCCGCGGCGGGCCAATAACGAGTTCTTACAACATTATGAGCATCCTGGTTGACAAACATACCCGTGTCATTGTTCAGGGCATCACCGGCCGTGAAGGCGCCTTCCATGCCCGCCAATGCCGCGATTACGGCACGCAGATCGTGGGCGGCGTCACCCCGGGCAAAGGCGGAACACTCCACGAAGGCCTGCCGGTTTTCAACCTGGTGAGCCAGGCGCGCCAGGCCACCGGCGCGAACGCCAGCCTGATTTTTGTGCCGCCTCCGTTTGCCGCCGACGCCATCGAGGAAGCCGCCGATGCCGGCATCGAGCTGATCGTCTGCATCACCGAAGGCATTCCCGCCCTGGACATGGTCCGTGCCTGGGAGCGGGTGCGCCGCACTTCCTCCCGCCTGATTGGTCCCAACTGCCCGGGCATCATCACCCCGGGCCAGGCCAAGCTCGGCATCATGCCGGCTTCGATTCATCGCCCCGGCTCGATCGGCATCGTCAGCCGCAGCGGCACCCTGACTTATGAGGCCGTGCATCAGCTGACGCTGCTGGGGCTGGGGCAGTCCACCGCCATTGGGATCGGCGGCGATCCCATCATCGGCACCACGCACCGCGATGCCATACGCATGTTTCACGAAGACGCTCAGACCGAAGCTATCGTCATGATCGGCGAAATTGGCGGCTCAGGCGAGGAAGAGGCCGCCGCCTTCATCGCGCAACAGGTCAAAAAACCGGTGGTCGGCTTTATTGCCGGACAAACCGCGCCGCCCGGCCGCCGCATGGGTCATGCCGGCGCCATCATCTCGGGCGGGCAGGGAACCGCCGCGGCCAAGATGGAGGCCATGCAAAAGGCCGGCATTCACGTCTGCCAGAGTCCGGCCGATATCGGAGCCACGGTGGCCCGGGTCCTCGGCCGCGCCTGAGCGATGCCTGGAAAAACAGCCGTGCCGGATTCATCTTCAAGTCACGGCCGCGGGTTGAATTTCGCGGCCCAGGAAAAATTTTTATGGAACGCACTCTGACTATTTTTAAACCCGATTCCGTGGCCGCCGGCCATGCCGGCCAGATGCTGGGCCAGATCGAAGCCGCCGGCTTTCGCCTGCGGGGACTCAAGCGCCTGTGGCTGAGTCCGGCCCAGGCCGAAAGCTTTTATCAGGTCCACCGCGAACGGCCATTCTTTGGCGGCCTGGTCAAGTTCATGACCGAAGGTCCGGTGATCGTGGCCGCGCTGGAAGCCGAGCAAGCGGTGACCCGGCTGCGCGAGCTGATGGGCGCCACTGACCCGGCCAAGGCCGCGGCCGGCACCCTGCGCCGACAGTTTGCGACGAATATCGAGCGCAACGCCATCCATGGCTCCGATTCGCCGGAAAACGCCCGCATCGAAATCGCTTTTTTCTTCGCCGGCTGCGAACTGCTGTAGAATCAATGGAATCTATCACGGTCGCCGACATTTGTCGAAACGTCGCGAACCCACCAGCGAGTCGGAATCGCAGAGAGAGTAAAAAATCAAGAAATCTAGCGTCACTAGCGACGCGGCATGGTAAGTCTTTATTTCGCAATGGGATGGGTGTGACGGTATAAGTAAAATTTAAGCGTAAGGCTATTGCCGCTCTAGCGTCAACCGCCGGCAATGGCGCCGATGATCAGCAGCGCTTCCTTGCCGGAGATGATAGCCGGCGGCAATGGCTGATCCGTGGGGGCGTGCGAAAGGTCTTCCTGACAGGCGTAAAAGCGTATAAAGGGGCGGCGTTTACCGGTCACCGCGTCGCGCAGGGTATTGCGCAGCATGGGATAACGGGCCTCCAGCGCATCCAGCACGCCGGCCAGCGTCGGCGCGGCCGGCTCCAGCATGACTTCCCGCGCGGGCTCAATGCCCGCCAGCCTGCACAGGTGCGCCGGCAATTCCACTCGAATGCCCATGAGATCACGCTCCGCAGTATCCAAAACGGTGAATCGAGACCGAACAGACATCCCCAACCTGCCCATGCGCCAGATTTTTTCTCTTTATTTCTCCAGCGTCTGCACCTCGACCGACAGCACCGCCGGCAGATTTTCCGCGATTGCCCGCCAGTGGCCGCCGCTATCGGATGAAACATAAACCTGCCCGCCCGTGGTGCCGAAATAGATGCCGCAGTCATGGAGCTGGTCCACCGCCATGGCGTCGCGCAGCACATTGACATAGCAGTTGCGCTCGGGCAGTCCGCGCCCGAGTTCCTCCCATTCATTCCCGCCGGTCCGGCTGCGGTACACCCGCAGTTTGCCGTCAGGCGGAAAGTGCTCGCCGTCGCTTTTGATCGGCACCACGTAGATCGTCTCCGGTTCATGGGCGTGCACGTCAATCACAAAGCCAAAGTCGGTGGGCAGATTGCCGCTGACTTCGCGCCATTGCCCGCCGCCGTCGTCAGACCGCATCACGTCCCAGTGCTTCTGCATGAATAACGTGTCCGGCCGGGCGGGATGCATCGCGATGTGATGCACGCAATGGCCAATCTCGGCATTGGGATCGGGAATATACTGCGAAACCAGGCCGCGATTGATCGGCGTCCAGTGCTCGCCGCCGTCGTCGCTGCGAAATGCTCCCGCGGCCGAGATGGCGATATAGATGCGTCCGGAGTGCCGCGGATCGAGCAGAATCGTGTGCAGGCACATGCCACCCGCGCCGGGAGTCCATTGGGGCCCGGTGCCGTGACCGCGCAAGCCGGGCAGCTCGCGCCAGTTCCTGCCGCCGTCATCGCTGCGGAAAATGGCAGCGTCTTCCACCCCGGCATATACGACATCGGGATGAGCGAGGGAAGGCTCCAGATGCCACACCCGTTTGAACTCCCACGGATGCGGCGTGCCGTCATACCACTGATGCGTTCCGGCCTCGCCCTGATAGCTGAACTGGTTGCCCACGGGATTCCAGCTGCGGCCGCCGTCATCGGAGCGCTGAATCTGCTGCCCGAACCAGCCGCTTGATTGCGAGACATAGATGCGATCGGGATCGGCCGGCGAGCCTTTGAGATGGTAAATTTCCCAGCCGCCGAAAAACGGCCCCTCGATCTTCCAGTCTTTGCGCTTGCCGTCCGCGGTTAATATAAACGCGCCTTTGCGCGTGCCTGCCAGCACTCTGACACCGCTCATAACCCCTCCAAGGATCCCGCTCAGGGATCAGCGCCGCAGAGCGGCGTTGGAATCCGCTCGGCGACATAGCTCATAATCCCACCGGGGACTTATTGTAACTTCATTTTCGCGGGCACGCGGAAAGCCGCCACGCGCATGGCGCTGGCATTGGGCGCCGAGGGCAGCAGGGTCAGCATGGCGCCCAGCCCGGGCCGCACCACGGCCACGTCGTTCGAACCCATGTCCTGCACAAAAACATATAGGCCGAACGGTCCGATGGCCAGCCGGCTCGGCCGCAGGCCCACCGGAATCTGGGCCACCGTACTGCGGTCCGAGAGCCGGAATTCGCTGACGGTATTGGATCCGGCATTGGCGGCATAGAGAAAACGCCCATGGCGCGATACCGCCAGGCCTTGCGGATCGCGCCCGGTGAGAAAGAGGCCGGAAATATTATCGGCGCTGGTGTCAATAATGGAAATCGTGCCGTCGCCGGAGTTGGAGACATAGAGCTCGCCGCCGTCGGGCTTGAGCGCCAGATCGGCCGGCGCCCGGCCCACGGTCAGATTAGTGATCAACGCCGGCTGAATGTAGTTCACGACCGCTACCTGATTGGCGGGAGGGCAGAGCACGAACGCCTGAGCGCCATAGGGCAGCGTCACTATCTTGCCCGGCCCTTGAGGCATAGCCAGTTTGCTTACCAGCTTCAGTTCCGTGCCCGAGCAACCGATGATGAGCAGTTGCCGGTTTTGGGAGTCGCTGGCAAGCAGCCGGTTTCCGCGGTCATTGATCGCCAGACGTGCCGGCGCGGCGGCCAGATGGAGCCGGGCGGTAATGGCGCGCGCGGGCAAGTTGATTTTTAAAATCTGGCCCCAGCTTCCCTCATTCACGGCGACATACGCATAGGTATGGCCGGGGTCCAGCACCATGGCGCTGGGGCTGCCGGGCAGCATCACCCGCCCGATGACCCGCTCGTTGATGGCGTTGAGCACCAGCAGTTCGCGCGTTCGCCGCTCCAGCACATACACTTCATCGCGCGCGGAATTGAACGTCAGGGCCACGGGCCGGGCGGCAAGGCGAATCCGGCGCTCCAGTTGCGGCTCAATCGCGTTCAGCAGCCACAGCTCGCCGCCGCCATGCGAGCCGCTTCCGGCGACATATACGGTGGCCCGGAAACTATTGCGCAGCGGCAGATTACGGCTCTGGCAGCCAATCGCGAATTGAGCGAAGACCGCGGCCGCCAGGCAGAGCACGAAACGCGGACGGGTTTGGGCTGCGGATACGGGCTGAGAGCGCGACATTACGGCCTATGTGAGCACGGCGTGCGAACTGAAAGCCTCCGCCCGCGCCGGGGGCGCCCAGCGCTTGACCAGAGGCGCCCATTGCCGCAGTTCATCCATCAGTTCAAAGACCTGCCGCGGATAGAGGGACTGCAGCCCGTCGCTGGCGGCATGCTCGGGATCGTGGTGGGCCTCGACGATGAGACCATCGGCGCCGACCGCGACGGCCGCGCGGGCCAGCGGCAACACCCGGTCGCGGCGGCCGGTGCCATGGCTGGGATCCACAATCACGGGCAGATGGCTAAGTTCTTTCACCGCCGGCACCACGCTCAAATCCAGCGTATTGCGGGAATGATCCGCAAAGGTGCGCACCCCGCGCTCGCACAAGGCCACCTGATAATTGCCTTCGGCCAGCAGATATTCGGCCGCCATCAGCCATTCTTCCAGGGTGGCCGCGATGCCGCGTTTCAGCAGCACGGGTTTGCGGGCCCGTCCGGCGTCGCGCAGCAGGGAATAGTTCTGCATATTGCGGGCGCCGATCTGGATCATATCCGCATACTGTTCGACCAGCCCCAGATTTTCCCGGTCCATCGCTTCGGTGACGATGGCCAGGCCGAAGGCCTCGCGCGCCTGCGCCAGGATTTCGAGGCCGCGTTCGCCCAGTCCCTGAAAGCTATAGGGCGAGGTGCGGGGCTTAAAAGCGCCGCCGCGCAGCATTTGAGCGCCCGCGCGCGCCACCTGCTCGGCGATGCGGAAAAGCTGATCCCGCGATTCCACCGCGCAGGGGCCGGCCATGACCACTAATTCCGCGCCGCCCAGCTCAAACCCGGGAAAGGCAATTCGGGTATTGTCAGGTTTCACCTCGCGGCTGACCAGCTTGTAAGGCTTGGTGACGCGTATGGCTTCGGCCACGCCGTCCAGACCGGCCAATTCCTGCAGTTCCATCGCTCCTTGATTGCCGGTGATGCCGATGGCGGTGCGCTCGGCTCCGGGAATGGGATGGGGTTTAAGGCCCAGGGACTCGATATGGCGGCACACCGATGCCACCTGTTCCGCCGTGGCCCCGGTTTTCATGACAATCAGCATAGAAAAACCGCATCAGTTATCCGAAAAACACCGATGCCATGTCGTACAGTTCCGGATCCACCTTGCGGTTGGAGCCCAGCGCCTCCGACAACGGCACCGAGGTCAGCGATTGCCCGCGCAAGGACGCCATGCGGCCAAACTCTCCCCGGTGCACCATATCAATCGCCTGCACGCCGTAGCGCGTGGCCAGCACCCGATCATAGGCGGTGGGTGAGCCGCCGCGCTGGATATGGCCGAGAATGACGGCCCGGGTTTCGTAGCCGGTGACCTGCTCGATTTCGTTCGCCAGCCGCGATCCGATGCCGCCCAGGCGCACATGGCCAAATTCGTCGCGCGTTCCCGCCTGCGTGGACTGGCTTTCGTCATCGGCGATTTTGGCGCCCTCGGCCACCACCACGATGCTGAAATATTTACCCCGCGCGTGCCGGTGCTTCAACAGCTCGCAGACTTGCTGGATGTCAAAGGGTTTTTCCGGCACCAGGATCACGTCGGCGCCGCCGGCAATGCCGGAGTAGGTGGCAATCCAGCCGGCGTCCCGGCCCATGACTTCGACCACCATCACCCGGTTATGGGCCTCGGCCGTGGTGTGCAGCCGGTCAATCGCCTCGGTGGCGATGTTGACGGCGGTATCGAAACCAAAGCAGAAGTCGGTGCCCGAAAGATCGTTGTCAATGGTCTTGGGCACTCCCACCGTTTTCATGCCCAGGTCGAAAAGCTTTTTGGCTACGCTCAAAGTATCATCGCCGCCAATGGCGATCAGGGCATCCAGTTTATTGTTCTGGATGGTGGCGCGGATTTTATCCATGCCGTTTTCATATTTGGCCGGATTCGTGCGCGAGGTACGCAGAATAGTGCCGCCGCGGTGAATGATGCCGGGGATAGAGTCAATATCCAGCGGCTGGAAACGGTTTTCCAGCACGCCGCGCCAGCCTTCCATGAAGCCGATGATCGAATCACCGTAAAACATGGTGCCTTTGCGCACTATGCCGCGAATCACCGCGTTCAAACCCGGGCAGTCACCACCGCCTGTTAAGATGCCAACACGCATGAGAATCTGAATTCCTTCCTAAAGCTTATGGATGGAGCCGCTGAATGCCGTTCGCGGCCTGGCCATGAAATCGTTTCTATTGTAACGGAGATCATCGGCCATCCATGGAAAATTCCAACCGTGCAGAGGAGAGTAAATCCCAGTTTTGATATTCAAGCAAACCCTTTTCAATAAAAAAAACACCCCGGTCTTCCCGCCGAATAAAACCGACAGCGATTGCGGGCGCCGCTTTCGCAAGTTCCAGCCACGGCCATGTGGATTTTGCCGCACTATGGGGGTATGGCGAAAGACAAAGTTCTGGTTCCGCGGGTGGGCATTCATGTCTCTGCCGCCGGCGGCGTGGATCTGGCGCCGGCGCGGGCGCGTGAAATCGGCTGTGAAGGCTTTCAGATTTTTTCCTCCAGCCCGCGGCAATGGCGGCAATCCGCGCTCGATCCCGCGCGGGCCAGGGCCATGCTCGCGCACCGGAAAGAATGGCGCCTTGAGCCGCTGGCGATTCATTGCAGCTACCTGATCAATCTGGCCGCCGCCGATGCGGTCATCCAGCAGCGCAGCCGCATGGCGCTGCGGGGAGAATTGGAGCGGGCACGGGCGCTCGAAGCCGAGTTTCTGGTGCTGCACCCCGGCGTGGTGGGCGGCAAAAGCGAGAGCGAGGCCGGCGCGGATGCCGCCAGCCCCGCGGCGCCGGCCGGCGAGCGCGCCGCCGCGGTGCAGCGCCTGCTGGATGGCATTGTCGCCGCGGCCCAGGG
>JAJZKJ010000035.1 GCA_021804195.1 Acidobacteriota bacterium | reverse complement strand
TTCAATCTTCCGCCCGCCCACCGCAGTCGGCGCCCTGGCACGCCAACCCCGGCTGCCACCGTACATCACCCCGCCAGGCCACACCCCCTCCCACTGCCCTTCGCCGGACGTTTACCGAAGAACACGAAGACGATGCAATAAAGCGGACAGATTTACTGACGGAATCTTAGCGTCTTTCTTTCTTGGCGTGATTAAAAAGCACTTACATCACGCGCCAGCGTGATTCAATATCTCACGCGGAGCCGCGGAGACCGCGGAGAAATTCCCGAAGCGGGCGAGACGCCCGCCCCCCAAAACCTCTGCGAATCTCTGCGGTTAAAACCTTATTAACCGCCGAGGGAAAAACCGGTTTAACCGCAGGGGACGCAGAGGATCGCTGAGGACGGGCGGCGCAGCCGCCTGCCGCTATTGCGGCAGGATTTTCATGGCGACGATCTTGGGTGCCGGGGAAGTCCCGGTGCCGTTGTTGGGCGTGCTGTACGAGCTGTCCACGATGGCCACGAACCGCCGCTGCCCTTCCAGTATGAATTCCGGGATGATCGTCCTCGAAGCCGTGCCGATCCCGACGGTAACGGAAGAGGTTGGCGCGATGAGCCGCGGCGCCAGATACACTCCACCATAGCCGGCGGCGAGATGGTTATACGGCGTTTCCTGGCTGGCTCTGTACCAGTCGGCGGCGCCGGGAAGACCGCCATTGGAGACATAATTCGGATTGAGCCGAATGGCCTGCACGAGGCCGTAGACGGCAAACGAATCGCTGTGCACGCAGAAATTATTGGCGCAGTCGGCCCAGAGCTCATCGCGCTGGAGAAAACTGGTGGGATTCGGGCTGATGGTTTCCAGTTCCGGTAGCCAGGCCAGCAGCAGATCCCCCGCGGATTTGATGTTGTAGCCGGGGTAGGTGTCATAGGCCGGGGTGGCGCCGGTTGCAGTCACCGTGCCCCCGCTCGTGCCCGTCCCGCCGGTGGATGAAAAGATGGGGAACGCTGTCTGGGCGGCAAGGCGGTCGCGGTAGGCGATGGCATCGGCGACAAGTTGGCTGTCGAAGACGGGGCCCTTGGTGGTGCCCGCAACGCTGACCGCTGCGTCGTAGATGGCATCATAGAGCGGTACTTCGCCGGCGGTGTTGACGTTGATGAGGCCGGGCGTGCGGGTGAGCAGGCTGGAATATGCCAGCCCCACGGGTGTGGCCGCCGGATTATCCGCCCGGGCGTTAAGCGAGAACATGGTGAGGACATTGGGCGGTACAACCCCGGTGGTCGGCATATCAACGGAAGTGAGTGCCGCCCGCGGATCAAACGGGAAGTCGAAATAGACTTGGGCGAACGCTTCTTCCGTCGCGGCGCTTCCTCCGACCGGCTGGAAGGTTGGGTCCAGCACGTGGAAGTTCGCAATATTGGTCTTGACCTCGGCGGGAAGGGTGGTGGCCCCCGCTCCGAGCCGCCAGGTGATGGGATCGATGGCGCCGTTGGATTCCGTGCTGCATTCACGGGCAATGCAGTTGGCGTCGGCCCAATTCAATATCTGATAGTTGGCCGTGGCCGGGCTGAAGGCGGGTTCAACCGGGTCGCCCGCCGCGCGGTTATACAGCGGCACGGCCGTGCCGGTGCTGCCGTTGCTGAGCGAATTCACCGCACCCAAGGTGATACCTGTCGTTGCAGCGGTGGGCGTTACCGGTATGGGGCCGCCTCTGGCATCCGCGTAACCCTGGCCACTGTCCGACCTTGAAATGTCGATGTATGAGGTGCCGCTGGGTGGGGTTGTCGCCACCTTATATTCCGTTGCATCCACGGCTCCGAAGCCGGCGCTGATGCCGGCGAGCGAGGGAAGATTGGGGCAGGGGGCCTCGAGCACGACCGTGTTGCTCTGCGGGGAAAGCGCGCTGGGACTAACCGAACCGGTGAGGGGTGTTCCCTGGGGATTTGGCACATTTCCGTTGTCAATCACCAGATATTGGCCAGCCCCGATGGATGTGCCTGCGGGAATGGGGTAGGTACCTTCGGATGTGGCGCCGGTGAGAAACTGGATCTGCCACCCGCTGATGTTGACCGGGACGCTGTACGGGTTGTAAAGCTCCACACCGTAGCCGGTAACGGTGATGCTGCCGCCGCCGTTGTGCAGCGTGACCTCAAACTCATTGACGAACGGTTGCAGGGCATTGGCGATCAGCGCCACGCCGCTGGGAGCGGTAGTGCCTGTGAGCGTGGCGCTTACCGGCGTCGTGCCGTTGTAATAGGTGAGCGAACTGCCGTACAGCGATGCCGGGCTTTGGGCCACGTATCGATAGTCCAGATAATTGATGGCGTAGGCCCACGCATGGTCCTGCTGATAGCCACAGGTCAGGAGTGCTGAGCCGATCTGCGAAGCAAGCGTGCCGATCTGGGTGGCGTTGCCGGGGCTGATATCCGCATTGAGATTCACGCGCGAGGGGTAAAGTTGGCCGCCGGAGGGTGAAAGGCTGGTCACGGTGGTTCCCGGGTTATACGACGCATATTGGCGGCTCCAGGAATAGGTGGTGTAGAAATCCTGGTAGCCGGTGCCGTAGCCGCTTGTCCCCGTTCCGAAGGTGTTGGGCATCTGCGGGGTGAGGGGCGCCTGCGAGCTGAGGCGGTTGGGGGCGAGGAGGCCGAATTGGCCTCCAGCGCCACCGTAGGCGAGCCATTGCAATTCGGTGCCTGCGCCGTAGAGGCTCAGGTGCTCTGTATTGGTGTTGGTGGCGGTGGCCGTATAGGGCATGCCTTGAGCTTCGTAATTTGCAAGGGCGTTCTGCCAGTCGAGCAGGTCGTAGGATGGCGGGTTGTAGCTTCCGGCGCGAGTACGCGGCGTCTGATTTGCCTCTTGCATGGTGGAGGGGTTATCGCCCGTGTTATATGTTCCCGGTAGGGCGTAAAGAGGATATGCCGCCATCGCGGCGCCGGCCGGGGCGTAGTAAACATTATTCGGCGATGGCTGCGGCGAGGTGGCGTTGACAATCCACCCCGTATTCACATTCATCATGGCGGAGGTATCCATGATGCGCACGGCAAAGCGGAAATGGGTGCCGTTGGGAGAACTGTACGGCAGCAGATTCCACATGGCGTCGAGTGTGCCGAAGGGGACAAGCGGATTATTACCTACCTCCGCCTCGGTGGGATTGTAGCGGGAGCCGGGCATGACGACCGAGGCGTTGGGGACGTCGATGGTGGCGCCGCTGGCTGTGCCGAGCTGAGCGCTGTTGTAGCCCAGGTCATATTGCCCATCTGCTGGGTCGTAAAGGTAGGGCGTGAGATAACTGATCAGGGGCGTGTAGGCGCCATACGACCTCTGGCCGCCGCCGCCGTACACCTCCTCGCTCAGCGTTGGCGGAACCCTCAATGGCTGTGTGCTGGCCAATGATGCCATGAGGGTCGTGCCGGGGGCGTAGGTCGTATTGGGTTCAAAAGGCATGGCGCTGCAAAGCCACGGCTGGGAGGCGATCTCCTGGCCTGATGGTGCCGAGGGCGCACTGACCGTGCCGGCGAAGTCTTCAAACCGCCTCGCGGGCGTGCCGCTCACCGGCGTTCCGATCACGCCGTTGGCCACGTAGCCCAGATCGGGCCCGGTCCAGACCCGCGCCGGGGTTTGGCTGCCCAACGCCAGTGCTCCATTCGGGCCGAGCGTGGTGTTAAGAATATCGGCCCGGACAATCGAGAGCATCCCCTGCGTGGCATAATTGAGATTGGCCTGATCGTTGGAGGCGTAGGAAACCTGCTTATCGGTACTGGCGGTTAGAATGTAGACTGTCCCCATCAGGGCCAGCAGCACCAGCACCGCCACCACCAGCAGCAGAATCATGCCGCGGCGATTGTGAATTTCGTATTTTTGTCTTCGGATATTCATAACAAATCCTCCTTACCGCCGATTACTGCGGCAGGTGAACAATCTGGGTTACGGTCAGCGGGCCGTTCAATTGATCGGCCGGGTCGGTCACCAGATAGGTGATGCGCAGGGCCACGGGCCACGCCTGTTTATTGGCCGGGGTAAAGACGAAGACGTCGTTATCCCTGTGGCTTCCATCGCCGCCGATGACGGGCCCGGCGGTTCCCGTGGACCCCGGCGTGATAGCGTCGGGGCCGAACCAATAAAGAGTTTGCGGGATGGTGGTGGTGGAGGTGCTTGTTGAGTACTCATTGGATGACGTTGAGCCCACATCCACCGCAAAGCTGCAGACGCCCGGCATCAGGATCGGCTGCATGCGAAACGCCCCCGCAATCGGGCCCGCCACGCTGGCATCCCCCGGTGATTGCACGGTTGAATAGCGGAAGCAGAAATTGTCGGCCACATTCCCCAACGCATTGGATGCGGCCTGCGAAGTGGCGTAAGCGATCGCCTGGGCTGCACTGTATTCGATGGCATCAAGGCGGCTGGAAGTGGCGTAGACCGGCACTGATCCCGTGCCGTAACTTGCATTCCCCGTGGCCGCGGGGCCAATCCCGGTGATCAGATTCTCGTTCCCGGTGCTGGGAGTACCCTGCGGCGTGAGATTGTTGGGAACCAGCAGCATCACGGCGCGGCCGAGGGTAAGTGAGCCGGCGGTCAGGCCGGTGGGCGGCGTGCCGGGCTGGACGTACGTGCCGCCGCTTGAAGTTCCTTCGGGGAAATAAGCGGGCCAGCCCAATTTAGTCGACGTTGTGGCGGCGTTCGCAGCATCAAGCAGGGTCGGGCTGCCCGTATTGCCATACGACACCGCCATCTGTCCCAGCCAGATCAGGGCACTATTGGAGGACAGCAGTGTATTGGTTGCACCCTGCGTGTTCCCGGCGCGACTGTGAAAATTGCCATCAGCAATAAACGATATCTGATCGGCCCGCCAGATGGGGATTTCGGTGTTGCCGAGTGGCCGCCAATCGATGCTTTTTTGGGCGAGCGTCTGCGGATTGTTACCCGCTTTGGAGACATTCGGCGAGGTGCAGATGTAGACGGCGCCGCCCACAGCCACCTCATCGCCCGGATTGTATTGGACGGAGTTTGGATCCCACGATGGCACGTAGTTCCGCTGGCGGATCACCAGAAAGCCGTTGGTATCCATCTCATGAAAGTCGGTTGAGATTTGATGTTCAATCACCCGCACCTGGGCCATGGTGCTGAGAGTGGCCTGGCCGAAGCGGACGCTGTGGCCGGCGAGATGAAACACCTCCCCGATCGCTCCCATCATGATCACGAGGATCGCCAGCGCCACGAGCATCTCGATCAGCGTAAAGGCCCGCCGCGTGCCGCCCGCCGGGCCGGTAAGAAAATCAGATTGTGGTTGACCGTAGCGCATCAGAATGTCACCGTTGTTGCATAGATATAGACCAGCGGGCTTTTCTGCTGATTAACTGCCGGCGGGGCGTAAATGATCAGGTCTTTGGCGTTGCTGGTGCTGACGTCTTCAGAGAGTCCGAGGTAAGGAGTGCCATTTCCAGGCGGATTGATGATCTCTTTTCGCACGACGGCGCCGGTATCCAAATCGAGCCCGATGGACCCGGTCGGCATGGCGTTATCGCTTCCCACATATGAGAGGACGGTTCGGTACAGAGACGGGGCCGCAGTGGTTCCGGGCGTCGAAACGTTCGGTCGGACCCACAACTGTATACTTTCGGGGTAGGTATTGTCCACGCTGCCTTTGGAAAAGACGAAGATGTAAACCCGATAAGTCGTGCTGGCTGGCGCGTTGGGCGTATAGGCGACACCCTGGCCCACCGACGGGTTTACGGGCACCACCACCGCCTGCCACCAATAGAGGGCGTTGAGATCGTTGGTGGTGTAGGGATAGGCAGGCTGCACGATGCCGGCGCTTGGTGTGGGGTTTGGCGTGCCGTAACGGTACGGCTGGGGCATGGTGATTTCGGCGTTAACTGGATACCCCGGAACCATCATGGGGCCGAATCCGGTAAGCCCCGCCGCCTTCAGCTGCGCCACCGCACTGCGGCTGATCACCAGACCGATGGTGCTCTGCACATCCTGATTGGTCCATTTAATGGCCACCGGAAAGACCGCCGCGACCATCAGCAGGCCGATACCGAGGATGAAGATCGCAAAGAGGATTTCAACAAGCGAAAATCCGCGGCGAAGCAAGGTTGGGGGATGAAAGTTCGTCATGGCGTACCCCCGATCAACGAACCGGTGTAACTATTAACTATATACAGGGGGACATTGGTGGCGTAATGCGGCGTAGCGTTCGGCTTCGGCACCAGATACGTACCGAGCGCCCCCTGTGAGGCCGTGTCTGCGGTCGACAACTGCGACACATCATAGATGGACAGGCCGATGCAACTGGGGCCCTGGCCGTAGTAAATCGCTCCGGCGGGTGGGGTGCCCCGCGGGCTCTGCTGCGGAACATTTTCCACGGCGAAGTTGGGGCAGATCACCGAACGACCGTTGGGCATGAACACCACCGCCCGGAGCGGGTCGGCGCTACTTGGCGGGTTGGACAGGGTGGGTGCGCTGGGGGTCAATTGCCCCAGCGCCTGCGGATCAGGGAACAGATAGCCGGTCGCCCCGGAGGTGGAGTTAATCTGGCCGCTGCCCGGGCCCCCCCCGCTGGACGGGTCTGCCGCAAACGGCCCGACATAGCCGGCCACATAAATCCCCTTGGGAAAAGTCTGCGTCTGGATGTCGTTATCGGTGATGAAGAGGTAAGTTGCGATGCCCGTGCTCGGGTCTCCCTGGCCGGGGGCGGCGGTGGCATAAAAGACGGAAGATTGCCCAGCAGCGCCCGGGTTTTCATAAAAAATCGCGGCGGCCGGGGCGTGCGTGGTGATCGCCAGACCGCGGGCCTCGGCCAGGGCCGCCTGCATCTGGACGACGGCCTGGGAACTGGCGGTATCGCGCATCAGATAGACAATCGAGGGGATGGAGATCAGGGCGGCCAGGGCAATAATGGCAATCACAACCAGCAATTCCGCGAGGGTAAATCCGCCCCCGGCGACCGATCGTCGGCCGGAGGTGAATTCAGATGGCGGTATGTTGCACGATGGCATGATGACTGACCTCATTTTCCTTCCGCGCCGGGCGGGCCCTTTACTGTCTGCCGCTCTGGACGATATCATCGCCCGTGAAAAACGTTCCATCCGGGCCGGCACTGACCAATAAAAAGGTATTGCTGCCGAGAATCGCCTGCCCGGCCACCGTCATGTCCGCGTTTGACGAGCCACTGCCGGTGGTCGCCCCCAGCAGGGCCAGGAACGCCGTATCGGATGTGCTGAAGCCGGCGGCGCCCCCCGGTGCAGCGCTGTCGTCGGCCATATTAAAAATATCATCGGCGGTGGTCGGGCTGGTATAGTTCATGATGGTGGTTCCCACCGGCGCGGGGGACATATCCGGCGTGTAATAGAGAATCGGCATGGCCGCCGCGCTCTGGGGGGGGAACGAATCGCCGAAATAGTAGACGCCGGAACTCGTATTCCCGCCGCCCGGCGGGGCATCCGGCGTGATCGAACTTGCGGTAAGCGAAACATACGGGCCGTAAACCTGCGGCGAGCCGGACATCGAAAAACCTTTATAGGCCTGAATTCCGGCGGGGGTTCCCGTATTTCCCTCACCTGCGCCGTCGCCTCCCGCGCCGCCCGGTTCAAAACCGAGCAGGGCTTCAGCCAGATAGTCGTAGGCGGCATGCTGGGGGATCGCAAAGCCGCCATTGTTATAAATTGTCTGGCCTCGCACGGCCGACGACGGAGGATACATATTAAAATCGGTGTGATATTGCTCCAATGCGATGCTGATGGTGGACATGGTGCTTTCGGTGGCGGAGACATATCCGTTTTTCTGGGCCAGAAGCAACGCCGGCAGCAAAATTCCAATCAGCAAGGCGATAATCGCGATCACCACGAGCAGTTCGATCAGGGTAAAACCGCGGCGAAGTCGGAAAAACAGCTTGGACGCTTTGCCGTGCATCATTGCCCCCCCGCCACCACAATGTCATCCGACTGCGTGATGGTGCTGTTGGCGATATTGGTGCCGTAGAGGCGATCGGGCCCGGCACTGATGAGGACAAAATTTCCCTGCACCGGGTTGCCGGTGTAGTTGAAATAGGATATCCCCCCGCTGCCGTTGGATGCTGTGGAAGGCATCAGCGAGCTGTTGACCACATCGGCCGCCATGGCCCAATAGGCCCCGCTTGTTGCGGTGGGGCCGAGGTTGGTTGCATTCCACGCCGCGCCGCCGGGGGCAGGAGCGGCTTTGGGGTTAAAGGACGCATACTGCTGCGAGGCGCTGGTCAGATTGCTGCATTCGATGTTGTACTGGTTGTTGGTCCCCGCAGGAGGCTGGATATATGGCAGATTCGAGTTCAGATAATATGCGCAGCCGCCGTTTGGAGCCAGAATAGGGCTCCCGCCCACCGGCTGGCCATCAGCCCCCGGCATGCCGGGATTGCGGCGATAATACAAGATCGGCAGGCCATCGGAAAATTTGTCAAACAGCGTCGGCAGGGCCTTGGCCGTCTGCCCCGCAGGCGTTACCGGCTCGGTCAGCAGCGTTCCGTTCGGCGGCGAGAAGAAGGATGCTTTTTGCGCCCTGCCATTGGCATAATCGATGGGGCCGGAACCGAGCGTGAGGGTGACGTAGGACGTGGTGTCGGTAACGGAGTCGGCGATCGTGTCCGTCGGCGTGTAGGTGGTGTTAGTCGGCTGAGTCGTATATAGGGTCCCCATCAGGCCGATGAGCATATTCTGCGTGCCGGTGATGGGCAGGCCGCTCCCTTCATCGATTACCTTCTGCTCGGAGATATCCGCTTCGGAAAACGGCCCGGGATATCCATTGAAGGTTTCATAATAACTGTCGATGGCGGCAGAAAGGGCGGTCATCTCCTCGCGGGTGGCGGTGGCATACCCCTGGGCCTCAATCGCTGAAAGGGCGGGGAGCAGAATCGCAATCAGGATGGCGATAATGGAAATCACCACCAGCAGTTCAATCAGGGTAAACCCACCGCGACGGATACCCCGCCGAATCGGCTCTCTTATGCGAATCAAGTTGTGATCTTTCGTCGCCATAAAATATCCTCAATTCCGGGCCCACATTGCCGGGCGACATTCGCCCGCCGCCTCAACCGCCGCCGCTCATCGTCGAAAGCAGCTTGATGTACGGGTAGAAGACTGCGATGACGATAAAGCCGACGATGGTGCCGAGCACGACAATCATGATCGGCTCGAGGATGCTGACCATCGACGCGACCATGACATCCACTTCCTCATCATAATTGTCGGCGATCTTCATGAGCATTTTGTCCATGTCGCCGGTCTCTTCACCCACATCGATCATGTTGACCACGATGGAATCGCAGACACGGGCGTTACGCAGGGGGTTGGCAAAGCCTTCACCCTCGCGGATGGCGTCGTGAACCTTTTGCAGGGCTTTTTCATACACCATGTTGCCGCAGGTATCGCGGGTGATGTTGATCGCCTCCAAAATCGGCACACCGGCGGAAAGGAGGGTGCCGAGGGTTCGGGTAAAGCGGGCGATGGTGCTTTTCTTGATGATTTGGCCCATGACGGGGATTTTGAGTTTGACCACATCGAGCACATAACGGCCGGGCTTGGTTTTGCCGACAAGCTTGATGAAGAAATAAACACCGAAGGGGGTGCCGAGCACCCACGCCCAGCCATATTCGTGGGCCATCCAGTAGGACACATTGATGAGGATCTGGGTAATTTCCGGCAGGCCGGTTTTGAACTGGGCGAAGAGTTTTTTGAATTTTGGAATCACGATGATCATGATGCCGGTGACCATCAAGCAGGCGAAGCTGATGACCACGGCGGGATAGATCATGGCCCCCTTAAGGCGGCGTTTGAGCTTTTGCGATTTTTCCATGAATTCAGCAAGGCGCTGCAGGATCACATCGAGCACGCCGCCGGTTTCGCCTGCCTGCACCATGTTGACATAAAGCTTATCAAACACCCGGGGATGGCGGGAAAACGATTCTGAAAGCGTGGTCCCCCCTTCCACATCTGCCGCCACATCATCCAGTGCGTCGCGCATCAGGCCGGGCTTTTGCTGCTGATGAAGAATTTTGACGGACCGGAGGATGGGGAGGCCGGCATCCTGCAGGGTGGAAAGCTGGCGTGTGAACTGCACGAGAATCTTCTGCGAAACCTTGCCGACACTGAAGGAGAGGTCATTAAGCCCCTTCTTTTTCTTTTTCCTGCGAGCCGCTGCGGGGGCGGCGGGGGCGGCGGGGGCGGCAGTGGCGGTCGGATCACCGGGAGAGCTTTTGGCGGCTTTCTTAGCGGCCTTTTCACGTATTTTGGTAACGAAATACCCTTGGGAGCGGACTTTGCTGATCGCCTCATCGGATGTACCGGCGTCGATTTCCGCCTTGACCTGCTGACCTGAACCATTGAGCGCTTCATACTGAAACGTGGGCATAATGTATTTCTCCGCCGCTGCGATTGCAGACTGCCCGCCGGCCCAACCGGCACATGGGCGATTGCTGCAACGATCCGTCATTAGATACGGGTGGACATGCGAAAAGTGAAAAAGTGGAGGGCTGGCACACGGACGCGCGAAGCCCGATAACACCGGCGGGCGGTGCACGCAGGGCCGCCAGAAAGGTGAGAGTCGAACATGAGAAAGTAGAGCAGGCAGGCTTCACGCGGGCGCGTGATGTAAGTAACTTTTTCTACCGCAGAGGACGCTGGGGTTGGGCCGGCGAGCCGGCCAGAACAGGTGAGAGTCGAGCATGAGAAAGTAGAGCAGGCAGGCTTCACGCGGGCGCGTGATGTAACTAACTTTTTTTAACCGCAGAGGCAACGAAGGTACGCAGAGGCTTCGGCAGTGAATCCGTTCGCTTCATTAAATCCTCTTAATGTTCTTCGCGGCTCCGCGTGAAATATTGAATCACGCTGACGCGTGATGTCATCCGCTTTTTTAATCACGCTAAGAAAGAAAGGCGCTAAGATTCCGTCAGTCAGTCTGCTCGCTTCATCGCACCGCCGTGGCGTTCTTTGCGCCTTCCTTTGAAGCGCGGCCTTGAACTCTATTCGTCAAATGCTCCACCCTCACCCGTTCTGGCGGCGCAGCCGCCCGTCCTCAGCGATCCTCTGCG
>JAJZKJ010000034.1 GCA_021804195.1 Acidobacteriota bacterium | reverse complement strand
CAGAGCCGTTTATCTTGGAATGCGGCCATGTTGGACACAAAGTAGTAGACGCCGCGCCCCTCCCAGGCGCCGGCGGCGGCAAGCGGCAATTTTCGCGGCTGGAACGCGCCGGCGCCGGCGCATATAAGAAGCGTCTTGCTGTAATGTTCGCCCTGCTCGGACCCAACCGCAAAACAGTTATGACTTTCATCGCACCGCAGAGTTTGCACCGTTTCCGAGAGACATACGCGGGCTCCGTACTGCAACCCCTGCTCGCTGAGATGTTTGACCAGATCACGCGCAATTATACGGGGAAATCCCGCCACATCATAGATATATTTTTCAGGGTAAAGGGTGGCCAGCTGTCCCCCCAACTGATCAAGCGAATCAATGATTTTGGTCTTCATTTGCCGCAGGCCGGCGTAGTAGGCGGCGAACAGGCCCACCGGTCCACCACCAATAATGGTTATGTCAAACAAATCAATTTCGCTGACCATCTCCAAGACTTCCTTTAGTTCTATTTCCAGACACCGGGTCCAACCGCGCCAAGAATAACTATATTAGGAACCTATCTCAAAAGATAGGCTCTAAGGGACATGGGGGCTTGATTCTACATGCGATTGCCCTGATCTTCCGGGTGTTTACCAACGCACGGCTATTCACAACGACTCCTTCCGGGTCGCAGCGGGCCGGTTAACCAATGACGAAGGGAGCGGTTGGAGGCCAACCGCTCCGCTTACGTTTTCACCAAAACCACAAAAACGGCCACATAAACCGTCACCAGCCCATGGCCGGGTGGATCGTGTATAATCATGCGGTATACGCAGGCTGGGAGTGTTGCGGATTTGACACAAGACCGCCGGGTAAATCTTTCCGTTCGCAGCGAAAAAGCTATTCTCGTGGGAGTGCTCGGACCGGATTCCGACGCTGCCGTGCGCGATCCGCTGGGGGAACTGGCCAGCCTGGCTCATACCGCCGGCGCAACTGTAGTGGAGCGGGTGATCCAGCGCCGTGCGACAATCGAACCAGGCACATATATCGGCCGGGGCAAGGCTGAGGAAATAGCCCTTCTGGTCCAGGCGCACGACGCCGACGTGGTTATTTTTGACAATGACATGTCGCCCCATCAACTTCGCGACCTGGAAAAAGTTATTCAGTGCAAAATCCTTGATCGCAGCGAATTAATTCTCGACATTTTTGCCACGCGGGCGCGCACGCGCGAAGCCCAGCTTCAGGTGGCTCTGGCGCAACTGGAATACACCTATCCGCGCTTGCGACACATGTGGAGCCACCTGGAACGCATCGGAGCCGGCGCCGGTGCGGGTGTGGGGGCGCGCGGGCCGGGTGAAATGCAATTGGAAATCGACCGCCGCCTGGTCCGCCGGCGCATCGCCGATATCAAAGAACAACTTCGCCAGGTGCAACAACGCAAAACGTGCGAAGTCAGCGTGCGCAAGCAGCAGCATTTCACGGTCAGTCTGGTCGGCTACACCAACGCCGGCAAAAGCACCATGTTCAACACCCTTACCGGCGCCGGCGCCTTTGTGCAAGATAAGCTCTTTGCCACGCTGGACACGAAAACACGCGCCTGGCGGCTGGGCGCGGCCCATGGCGCCCTGCTTTCCGATACGGTCGGTTTCGTCCGCGACCTGCCGCACCATCTTGTGGCCTCATTCAAGGCCACGCTGGAGGAAGCCACCCGTGCCGATCTGTTGCTGCTGGTGCTGGACGTGGCGCATCCGCACGCGCTGCGGCAATTGCAAAGTGTACGGCGGGTTCTACTGGACATCGGCTGCGGCGGCCAGCCGGCCTTACTGTTATTGAATAAGATCGACGCGGTGGAATCACCGGATGAATTGGCGTTCTGGCGGCTGAAATTTCCCGCTGCCCTGCCGGTGAGTGCACGCCGGGGCGCGGGGCTGGGCCGCCTGGCCGAGACGGTGCTCGAGCACATGCTCGGGCGCACCTTGCAGGCGACCATCAGCGTGCCGCTGAGCGACGCCCGGGGCATCACCTTTCTTGAAAAATTTGCCGGCGTGCAGGCGCGTGATTACGACTCGCATCCGGGGCGGGCGGCTTTGCGCGTGCGCATCAGCACGCGCATTCTCGATCAACTCTACAACCACGTCCGCGATCCGGTGATTCTTGAAAAAAGTCCCGTTGTAGACCGGGAATATTCATCTCTGCCGGCGCCCGCTCCCGTCGGCGACCTGTTGCCGGACGAAGCGCGGCAATCAATAAAATAATAATGCATTTCGATTACGATATATATCGGCGCCGCCAGTCCGGCGAATCGAAAAACCCGCGTCGGCCGTTTTTATCGGCGGGATCTTGCCGGCGCGCCCGCGGGGGGGGAGGCCTTGCGCCCCCATGCGGGGTCGACCGGCACGGCCGGCGGAATCGCGCCGCGAACAAACATCCCGGAAAGGTCATGGACGCCGGGGGCGCCGGCTCCGTTCAAAAGAGGCAACCCGAAAAGCTCTTCCCACGTCTTCAAATCCGAGGAATGCGTGTAATACACCTTGCTGTCATACGCGTTGCCCTTGGCCAGCGGCGATATGACGATCTCCGGCAGCGTGTGACTTGCAGTGTCCGGATGATGTCCCGCCGTTTCATCCGTCCAAATCACGATCACTCCGTTGTGCCGATAGGCCTGCGACGCCATGATTTCCGGAACGATGATCGAGAGAAAGTTATCCCCCTCCGCCACCGCCGCCTGATCCCCCGTGTAACGAACCCCATGGTAGGTAAAGCTCGCCAACGCGGAATGCATATCGTTGTATAGATCCGGCGTGATCCAGTTGTAGCGCCCTACTGTATGGTGCGCCAGATCCCTCGCCAGTTGCTGCAGCGGCGCATAGTGGGAAATTTCCGGGTTCGACGTGCTGGTATTATCACCGCCGTTGGTGTCCGTGAAATACAATTGCCCATCATGTTTCGGTTTGAAAAAGTACTGGTGGCTGCCGTTGTAGGCGTTGACGCCGTGGATAAACGCCCCGCTTTGCGCGTTCAATGGAACCGTCCACAGGTTCCGCGGCAGCACGGTGTTGTTGCTGGTGTTAATGTCGATATCTTCCTGGAAGGACATCCACAATATGCCCGCGTTCTGCAACTGCCCGCACAGATTCAGTGTCCCCTGGTTGCTGCCCCCCTTGCCGAACGGCGGATGGTCGTTCTTCACTCCAAAATTGTCGCCCGCTTCCGCCCAGATGTAATTGGGCGCCGACGGATGAAGTCCCGGAATGTTGTGATAATTGCTCGCGTACGATGTCTGCCTTGCGTTGGCGTTCCCCGGTGTCACCAGGCTGTTGAGATAAGGCGCCGCTGGATTCCCCAGCAACTGCTCCGGCGACGCGGTATAGGGCCGTGGCTGTGTAAAGTTGTGATTCTCCAAAGGAATCACAAACACGTCCCCCAGTTTCGCGGCGCCGGCCGCCGGCGCTGCCGCCACGACCAGCGAAATCCATACCAATTGCAAACATACCGATGTGAATATTCGAGAACAATTCATTTAAGGAGGCCTCCTTGAGTTTGTCCCGTATCCGTCCTTTACGTTCCGCGGCCTTTGACCGGTGTTATGCGAGGGCGACGGGGATCGAACCCGCAACCTTCGGATCGACAATCGTCATAATACACGGCGTCCAAAAGTCACAAAACCCTTATAAACGTTGGTATCTTACGCTTTGCGGTGCGACTTGCAAGTGGTTTAAGAACTACGGTCTATCAGTTGAAACCGATTCTCAACACACATAATATGTCATCAATCTGACCATGCGGTTCGGGAATATTGCGAGGCGCATCGGAAATTGTTCCGCGGCGGCTACCTGGAGACACCTTACGTGCCCACAAATAACGATTTGTCTTCTGAAAAAAGTGTTCAACCCAAAGCAGAAAAGAAGAGAGATTTTCGTCCCTTGGGCTACCATGGTTCCCACCAAATTAAAGCCGCCTTTTATGCCACAGTTATCGCGGCGGCGCTCATTGTGGCCGGCGTTCTGGTCTGGCAAGGTGTTACGGAAGGTGGAAATCCAGCGGTTCCCACCGGGATGGCTTCGGAAAACATCAGCCCCATCGCTGGAATAGTCAACGCCGGCATCCTGGTATTCCGAGAGGGACTCGAAGCAATTCTGGTACTCGCGGCGCTCACGGCAAGTCTGGCTCGCATCGAACGCGACTACTGGAAGCCAGTGGCGATAGGTTCGGGCTTTGCATTTCTTGCGAGCGTAATAACGTATTTTGTGGTTGTGGCGATTCTGACGGCCATTGACGCGAACAATAGCCGCCAGGCGCTGAACGTTCAGGCGGCTAGCGGCCTCTTGGCGATCATCGTGCTGATGGTAATCATGAACTGGTTTTTCCACAAAATATATTGGACCGGCTGGATTACCCACCACAACCGCCGCTGGCGCAATCTGATGAACACGCCCGACCGCAACAAGGCGGCGATTTATTGGGGCCTGGTGACCATAGGATTCACATCCGTATATCGCGAAGGGGTTGAAGTGGTGATCATGCTGCAGTCCTGGCGACTTCGGACCGGCGGGAGAGTGGTTCTGGCGGGGTTTCTGATCGGACTGATCCTGACCGTGTTGGTCGCATTTCTAACATTTTCCGCCCATTACCGGCTCCCCTACAGGAAAATGCTCATTCTTACCGGCGTGATGATCGGCGGCGTACTGCTGGTAATGGTCGGTGAAAGCGTGCAGGAAATGCAGCAGGCCAACTGGATTCCCACGCACACGATTGGCGTTCCCATGCCGGACTGGCTGGGAACATGGTTCGCGGTATTTCCAAACATCGAAGGTTTGACATCCCAGGCGGCAGCCGGGATATTTGTGGCCGGCACGTATTTTATAGCCCAGTATTTCCGCGTATGGCGGCCGGCGCGGCTGGCGGTGCAGGAAGCATGAGCCACGTGCTTTGCACGGTATTTTTATGTCTCCAAAATGTAAGCAAGATGCGCCCCTATAAACAATGTCCGCTTTCCCACAATGTAAATACCCGCGGACAAATGGCTTGTGCGTCCGGAACCGGGCCGTCGGCCAAGCTGGTCGGCGGCATCATGGTCACATCCGCCTTTTTAGTTGGAATACTCCACGCATCGGCGCCTTGCCGAGCCGGCGCCATGCCCGCCACGATGCCCGGCGATATTTTCGCGCATGCCGGTTCACCGGGTTCCAGTTCCCCCGCCCCCTTATCTTCCGAACCTCCAGGGGCTTCTCCGAAAATATTCCTGGCGTGGCGGCGCCTGGGACTTCCTTTCAATGACCTGCGCAATACACTCACCGACAACTGGTGGGGGGTTCGCACCGCACTGGAGAATCATGGCCTCACGCCGGAAGTATCGTTGCTCCAGGCCGCAAGCGAGAATTTCTCAGGTGGAATCCGCACCAACCGCATAGACTGGCGCTACCGGTTTGATGCGGGCCTGGAGTTGAACACCGACAAACTCTTCGGCTGGAAAGGTGGTACGGCGTTTGTCGATTTCATGGCGCACGGCGGTCAGAATCCTCAAAATGATCTGGTCGGGGCGCTGCAAGCCATCAGCGCCATTGATCAGAATCCGGCGACGCGGCTGGACCAAATCTGGTATAAGCAGGAACTCCTGGACCATCGGTTCTGGTTTAAACTTGGGCGAATCGACACCACGTATGATTTTGACAACATCCGCGATGCCGAGCCTTTTCTCAACGGTTCATTTGGCTTTACGCCGGTGATTTTTGTTTTTCCGAGCTACCCTTTTTCCGCCTGGGGCGGAGATTTTTCCTGGCGGCCGATCCGGGACGTTACGCTCCGGGGCGGCCTTTTTGACGGCAACACCGAAAACACCGTGCCGGCCATCCCCAGCACCAACCCCTATGCAATCGAGAATCCTTATGGAATGCTGGCGCAGGCTGAAGAAAGCCTGGATTGGCGGGTGGGGACGCGCCGCCTTGGCGGAACGCTGACTCTGGGCGAATGGTATCACACCGGTAAATTCGATACTTATCAGGGAACCCATGTGCAAGGCGCGCATGGTTTTTATGGTTATCTGGATCAAACACTGTGGAAATCCTCCCCAGCCAAAGCCCGGAGCGACTCGCGGATCGGAGCGTTTATTCAATATGCGTGGGCGAACGACCGGCTCACGGAGATCGATCAGAACCTGCTCGGCGGCCTGCGCTGGCGCGGTCTGATTCCCGGCCGCCCGGACGACAATACCGGCATCGGTTTCACCTGGGCGCACCTGAGTCGCTATGCGCAAAGCCCGAAAAATTATGAATTATCCATCGAAAGTTTTTACTCCGCGCAGGTCACCCCGTGGCTGAACGTTCAACCGGACTTGCAGTACATCATCAATCCCGGCGGAATATATCCAAATGCCCTGGTGGCCACGATACAAGTTGCGATCAGCTTTTAATCGTCGTGGTCAAAAGGCGCCGGTGTCCGTTACAATACCGTCATGAAACATGCGTGTCCGCGTCTTGTCGCCATGCTCGCCGCGCTCGGCCTGATGCTGGGCGTAAGTGGGTGCCATACCATTATCGCACCGCTTCAACCGGCCGCGATCGGAGCGCCCTGGGCTCTGCCGCCGGTGCGTCCGGCGCCCGTCCGCCCAGCGGCGGCGCGGCGCGTGGCCGTATCGCCGCACTGGTTTGCCAATACCCGCAATGCCTCCATGCGCCTTGTCCGCATCGCCAATTACGGCCATATCTGGCGGCAAAGCATCGCGCTTCTGCGGCGAATGGGCTATCGCATCAATTGGAGCAACTACCGGCTGGGCGTCATCACCACCTATCCGCGCATGGGGCCGGAACTGCTTCAATGGTGGCGGCCGGACGCCACCACCGGCGCGTCGCTTCTGGAAAGCACGCTCAATACTTATCGCCGCACGGTGCGACTGGTTATCACGCACGCGGCGCATTCGGATACCTTCATGATCACGGTGGAAGTGCTGGTGGAGCAAAGAGAAAATCCCACCGGCGAAGTCGGCAATATGGCTTTTTACGGGCCGTCCGCTTTCGGCGGCAACGCCCTTACCCTCCAGTCCAGCCACGCCCCTTTGAACGCGGGGAAACAGTATTGGATGACCATCGGTCGTGATCCGCTGCTGGAGAAGAAAATACTCGCGGCGCTGGGCAAGCGTATTTAACCACCGGAAGGTTTCTTCTCCAAGGCATTTTGCAGGAGACTTGTTGTGACGAACCAACCCGCCGCCGCAGAGGCCGCCTCCGACATGACGGTTACCCCGGACGAACTTAGCGTCGTCACCCGGCTGCGGGAAAGCCACGCGCGACTGAAGGCGCAACTGGGTAAAACCATCGTCGGCCAGGAACAGGTCATCGAAGAACTGCTGATTGTGCTATTCTCCCGCGGCCATTGTCTGCTGGTGGGCGTACCGGGGCTGGCCAAGACGCTCCTGGTTTCCACCATGGCCCGCACGCTCAATCTCACCTTCAACCGCATTCAGTTCACGCCCGACCTGATGCCTTCCGACATCACCGGCACGGAAATGATCGAAGAAGATAAAACCACCGGTCAGCGTTCGCTGCGCTACGTCAAAGGCCCGATCTTCGCCAACGCCATTCTGGCTGATGAAATCAACCGTACTCCGCCGAAAACGCAAGCCGCGCTTCTGGAGGCCATGCAGGAACACCAGGTAACCGCCGGCGGCGTGCAGCGGCGGCTGCCGGAGCCGTTCTTCGTCATGGCCACCCAGAACCCCATTGAGCAGGAAGGTACTTATCCGCTGCCGGAAGCCCAGCTCGACCGCTTCATGTTCAACGTGTTGGTGAACTATCCCAGCGAGCAGGAGGAATTCGATATCGTGCGTCTGACCGCCGCGCCGCGTCAAGTACAGGTGGAGCAGGTTCTGACCGCCGACGACGTGCTCAAACTTCAGGATCTGGTGCGCAAGGTTCCGGTGGCGGATCACGTCATCCGTTATGCGCTGCGCTTGACGCGGCAAACCCGCGTTTCGCAGGGTAACGTTCCAAAATTCGTCAAAGATTACGTGGACTGGGGCGCCGGTCCTCGCGCTTCGCAGTACCTGGTTCTGGCCGGAAAGGCCCGGGCACTCCTGCGCGGCCGCTATCATGTGAGCACCGCGGACATCCGGGCCGTGGCTTATCCCACGCTTCGGCACCGCGTTTTGACCAACTTCAACGCCGAGGCGGAGGGCATACGTTCCGATGAGATTATTCGGATGCTCATCGAGCAGACGCCGCAGGACGGCGCAGAGGATTCAACCACCGCCGGAATGCCGAAGGTATTCGCGGGTCCGGCGAAGCCGTAATCAAGTTGCGCGGGCGGAAAAAACAGGGCTGGGGCGGTGGGCACCCGCGCGAAATGTGGATTCTCCCCGCGGCGAAGGCCCGCGTCGGGAATCCCGATGGCTCCCGCGGCCGCCAGGAACCGGGATGAGAATTCGCCGGATGGTCCCGAGAGCCATGGATGGTTTTTCCCCGGCAGGAGCCGTGATGGGTAAATCGGATCAACCAAACATCGACTATCGCCGGTATCTGGACCCGCGCACTCTGGCCAAGATCGCCGCGCTGGACATCCGCGCCCGCCTGATTGTGGAAGGATTTGTCACCGGCATGCACCGTTCGCCTTACCGGGGCTTCTCCGTCGAATTCGCCCAACACCGGCCTTATGCCAGCGGCGACGACATCAAGTACATCGATTGGAAAGTGTTCGGGCGCACCGATCGACACTACATCAAACAATACGAGGAGGAAACCAATCTCCAGGTGTTGCTGGTGGTGGACGCGTCTTCGTCGATGAATTACGCCGGCCAGGTCAACACCGATTGGCGCAAGTTCGATCACGCCACCAGCATCGCCGCGAGCATGGCCTACGTGGCCCTGCGCCAGCAGGACGGCGCCGGACTGGCAATTTTTGATTCGCGTCTGCGCCATCTGATTCGCCCCTCCAACAATCCGCGCCAGTGGCGCATCATCATCGAGGAGCTTTCGACCACTCCGGGCGCGCCGAAAACCGACACCGGCCACGTGCTGGAGGAAATCGCCGGAGAAATCCGCCACCGCAGTCTGGTTGTGCTCATCAGCGATTTATTTGACGATCCCGAACGCATCATCAAAGGCATTCGCCGCCTGCGCCATCGCCGGCATGATTTGATTGTCCTCCAGACGCTCGATCACGACGAAATCGAATTTCCATTTCGCGCCACCACCATGTTCCGGGGCATGGAGGAAGCGAACGACGTCCTCGTTGAGCCGCAGGCGCTGCGCGACGCTTACCTCAATGAGTTGCACCGGCATACCGCGCAAATTCGCACCGCGTGCCACCAACTGCATGTTGATTATGCCCAGGTGGACACCAGCGTACCGCTGGATATATCGCTGCCGGGATTCCTGGCCACCCGCGCGGCCCGCATGGCGTAAGAGCCTGTGGATGCCGTAGAGGAGGCGGCCTTCCAAGCCGCCATGGTCTAAGCCGCAAGTCGGGCGGGATGCCCGCACCCCGTGCAGGATGTCGTTGCGGGACGGAAAGCACCCCGCCGGCAAGAAAATCGGATATGAATGGAATTGCTTTGTTATCACCGCCGTATTTGATCGCCGTGTTCCCGTTTGTCACGCCGTGGCTTTTCGGCGCCGGCGCCGCGGCCGCGGCCATTCCCATTGTGATTCACCTGTTCAACCGGCGCCGTTTTCGCATGGTGCCCTGGGCGGCCATGGAGTTTCTGCGGGTGGCCCATCGGCGCAACTTTCGCCGACTCCAGTTGGAACGCTGGCTGCTGTTGCTGCTGCGCTGCCTGGCCATTCTGCTGCTGGCCGCCGCCATCGCCCAGTTCACACCCGCCGGCACGGCCCTGGCGCCGCTGCTGGGATCCAGCAACCGCTTGACGGTTGTGGTCTGGAATGACGCTTATCCCATGGCTTACCGCCCGCCGAGATCACCCTCGGTTTTCATCCGATCCCGCCGATTACTTACGAACTGGCTTGGCTCCGCTCCCGGCGGACGCGTCGCCATCGTCCGCGGCTCGATCTATGACCAGCCGATGCTGGATCGGCCCACCCGTGACTTGTCGCTGGCGGAAAAGATCGTTCATCGCCGTCACGTTACGCAGGCGGCGGTGGACTTGCGATCCGGTTTGCAGCGGGCACTGAAAATTCTCCGCGGCGCCCGCGCGCGAACCGCTAATCGACGAATATGGGTGATTACCGATTCCGCCGCGGCTGATTTTGGCGAGAGCAACGGTCGCGGAACAGGTTCGTCCGTCGCCGCCGCACTGCGCCGGACCATCCGCGCGATCCGGGCCACGGGAGCCAAACTGCGATGGGTCGATGTCGGCGACCCCCATGCGGCCAATATGGCTCTGACCTCCCTGCAAGTCACCCACCCCGTCGTTCTTGTCGATAAACCCCTGCGGCTTCGCTACGGAGTGTTCAACGGTACAACCTCCATGCAAGCCGACGTACGGGTGCGATTTTTCCTGGACCATACGCCCGCCGGAGAACAGACCATTCACCGCATCAAACCGGGGCAAACCCGGACGATGGAATTTTTACTCCCGCGGCAGATACGTTCACCGGGCGATCATGCCCTGGAGGCCCGCGTCGGCGCAGATTCTCTGCCCATCGACAATGTCCGCCGGCTGGTGGTCCAAGCCGTGCGGCACGTCAAGCTTTTGCTCGTCGACGGCGAACCGGGCGATCCGCTCCCGCATACGCTCGCGAGCACCGCCTGGCTGCGGGCGGCCCTGGCGCCGCACCGCCGCCACAACACCTTCCAGCCCTCATCCATCGATAATTTACAACTTGTCGATGAAGTGCTACGTCCATACAACGGCATTATCCTGAGCGATCCGGCCGCGCCCGGCGGGCGTCTGGCCGCAAGGCTGCGCCGTTACGTCAGAGCCGGCGGACTGCTGATGATCTTTCCCGGCCCTGGGTGGGAATCCACACGCTGGAACCAGGCCCTGGGCATCGGCCGGAAAGGAATTCTTCCCGCCGCCATGGGCGCCCCCATCCACCTGTCCGGGCAGGGACAAACGGGCGGAGCCACCATCGGCTTCGATCCGCACCGGTCCGTCAATCCCGTCACTGCGCCTTTTCTGGCTGCGGAACAAAGCGGCATCCACAC
>JAJZKJ010000033.1 GCA_021804195.1 Acidobacteriota bacterium | reverse complement strand
CAAGAGCAACCAGATGGCGAAGGCGGCGGCTCAGCAAGTTGCCGCAAACCCCGGCAAGGCATACAACCCGCTGTTCCTCTACGGGGGCGTGGGTCTTGGCAAGACGCATCTGATGCATGCCATCGCGCATGTCGTGCGTGCGCAGGACGGCGAGGCGAGGGTCGCGTATGTGCACTCGGAACGCTTTGTCAGCGACATGGTGCGGGCGTTGCAGCACAATTCGATGAACGAGTTCAAGGGTGCCTACCGCTCGCTCGATGCGCTGCTGATCGATGACATCCAGTTCTTTGCCGGCAAGGACCGCTCGCAGGAGGAATTTTTCCATACTTTCAATGCGCTGCTGGAGGGCCAGCATCAGGTCATCCTGAGCTGCGACCGGTATCCCAAAGAAGTCGAGGGTCTGGAGGAACGGCTGAAATCGCGCTTCGGCTGGGGACTCACGGTGGCCATCGAGCCTCCCGAGCTCGAGACTTGTGTGGCCATCCTGATGACCAAATCGAGCCACTTCGGCATGCCGGTGCCCGAGGAGGTCGCCTTTTTCATCGCCAAGCGGATCCGCTCGAACGTGCGTGAGCTCGAAGGAGCGCTGCGCCGGGTGATCGCCAATGCCCGCTTCACCGGGCAGGCGGTCACGTTGGAATTCACCAAGGAGGCGCTGAAGGATCTGCTGTCCCTGCAGGCGAAGCTCGTGACCATTGAGAACATCCAGAAGACGGTCGCGGATTACTACAAGGTCCGCGTGGCGGAGCTGCTGTCGAAGCGCCGCAGCCGCTCTGTCGCCCGGCCCCGGCAGGTAGCCATGGCGCTCGCCAAGGAACTCACCAGCCACAGTCTGCCGGAGATCGGGGATGCCTTTGGCGGCCGGGATCACACCACGGTGTTGCACGCCTGCAAGCGGATAAAGGAGCTGCGCGGTAACGATACACGCATGACCCAGGACTACTCCAATCTGTTGAGAACTCTGACAGCATGATGGGGATGAGCTTGTGGATTTCCGGTGGACGCCGATGGGGATAAAGTTACGCACAGGGGGCCCACAATTTCCCCGCAGTCATTCGTGGGAGAAGTCCACGGGCGAGAGGCGAACAAGTCCTTGATCGAACGGTGCAAGAGCACTTGTCACCGTAATCCACAGGACTAAAAGTCACTACAATCTGAATTCTTAAATATCCAAGAACTAGATAGAACCTTATGAAGCTGACGGCAAAACGCGAGGATCTCCTCGCCCCCTTGCAAAGCGTGATCGGTGTGGTCGAGCGCCGCCAGACGATGCCGGTGCTGGCGAACGTGCTGTTGTCGGCGCGCGAGAGGCGTCTCGGTGTGACGGGAACGGACCTGGAAGTGGAGCTGGTCGCGGGGACCCAGGTGCAGGTGGATCTGCCGGGTGACGTTACGGTGCCAGGCCGCAAATTCCTGGAGATCCTGCGGGCATTGCCCGATGGCATCGACGTCACGCTTGCGACGGAAGGCGAGCGAGTCACGGTGCGCGCCGGCCGCAGCCGCTTTACGCTATCCTCATTGCCGGCAGCAGAATTCCCCGTGCTCGAGGAAATGCAGGCGCAGCAGACGCTGACCCTGCCGCAGGAGGAATTCCGGCGCCTGATCGACAAAACGTATTTCTCGATGGCGCAGCAGGACGTGCGCTATTACCTCAATGGCTTATTGCTCGAGACCGAAGAGAGCACGCTTCGCGCAGTGGCAACGGATGGTCATCGGCTCGCCTTGTCTGAGATGTCGCTGGACGAACCGGCGCGGGGCGGACAGGTAATCGTGCCGCGCAAGGCTGTTCTTGAGCTGCAAAGAACCCTGGGCATGGAAGGAATGATCGAGCTGGCCATAAGTTCAAATCATGTTCGAGCTCAAATCGGTGATATTCGCTTTAGTTCAAAGCTAATTGATGGTCGTTTCCCGGAATATGGGCGCGTAATTCCAGATAATCCGACCAAAGTCGCGTTGGCCGACCGCGAGCTGCTGCGACAGGCCTTGCAACGCACGGCCATTCTGGCGAACGAGAAATACCGTGGTATTCGAGTAACAGTGAAGCCGGACTTGTTGACGCTTCAAGCACACAATCCCGAGCATGAAGAGGCCGAAGACCAGGTCGAGGTAAGCTATGCGGGTGAAGAGGTAGAGATCGGATTTAATGTCACCTATCTACTTGATGCGCTGGGGGCTATCGAGACGGATCAGGTAGAATTGGGCTTTACGGACGCAAACAGCAGCTGCTTGATTCGGGCTCCGGGTTTGGCACAAACACGCTACGTAGTTATGCCCATGCGTCTTTGAGGCTGCTGTTCGCATCACGAGGCTGTGACCCATGGTAATCGGGCATCGAGCAAGAGGCGCAGTAGCTGCATTCGGAAGGTGATAGGTCCAGCGCGCTGTATATTTATTGACTACTCACAAGGATCCATTAGAGAGCGCTGAAACCGGCTATCGTGCCTCACTCGGCGCCGCGGCGCTCAAAAGTCGGGTCTTTCCCCCGCCGTTCGCCGGCTGCTGCGGTGGGCGTATCCTTCCCGGTGGACTGCATCTTCGCTTGATGCCATCGGGTTCGGCTCAGCCGGGTGGATAATCTCTGAGGATGTGCATGCCGCTGCCCCGGCTGTGCGGAGCCATTCAGGATGGCTTTACACGTCGCGCTTGGCCAGCCGGTAATTTTCCGCCATTTTTCGATTCGGATGACAGCCAGTGAGCCTAGCGGAGTTTTACCTTCAAAACTTCCGTTGCATCGAATCTGCGGAATTGTCGCTACATGCAGGATGCACTCTGATCTGGGGCGGTAATGGTGCCGGCAAGACCTCTCTTCTGGAGGCTCTCTTTCTCTTAGGACGCGGGCGGTCTTTTCGAACTCGCTATTCTGAGCATCTGATACGCCGCGGTACAGAGCGGCTCATGGTCTTCGGGCGCTCTCATACGGGCCTGAATTATGCCGGGGTGGAATTTGATCGCCACCGTGGCTCGCAAGCGAAGGTAAACGGTACCAGTCTGGATTCACTTGCTAAGCTTACGTTGACGTTTCCAGTCCAAATCATCGACCCGGATATCCATAAGCTTGTAGAAGAAAGCGGTAAGAGACGCCGGCGATGGCTCGACTGGGCCGTGTTCCACGTGGAACCTCGATTTGGAGATTGGTGGATGCGTTATGGCCGGGCGTTACGCCAGCGAAACGCTGCTTTGAAAGCCCATGCTGATGCCCGTCCATGGGAAGTAGAGCTCGTGGATCTCGGCGAACGAATCTCGGAAGCACGTCGTACGGTCTTCGATGCTCTACTGCCTCACTGGCGACGGATCATCACCGCCGTGAACTGCCCTGAGGGAGACCTGCATTACGCTAAAGGTTGGGCGAGTCATCTATCGTTTCGTGAGGCCCTGGATGCTTCCCGCAAGCGAGACGAGTTGCACTGCATCACTCATCCGGGTCCCCATCGCGCGGATCTGCTCATTCACGTCAAGGAAAGACCCGCTCGAGACGTACTTTCTCGCGGACAACAAAAATTGATGGCGGCAGCGCTCGCATTAGCTCAGCTTCGCTTATTGCGAGATACCTTGGGCATGCTTCCGGCGCTTCTTCTGGATGACCCTGCGGCCGAATTGGACGCTGAGCATTTGGCTGCCGTTGTTCGAGAGATTTCCGAACTCGGCTGCCAGCTTATCGCCACCTCATTGGAACCGGAGATTCCGGGTTTCCTGAACCCCGATCGGGTGTTTCACGTGGAACAGGGCAGGGTCTCGCCCGTATAATGTCCCATTCCAGAATGGACTTTTTCATGGCAGCCGAAGACGTCTACGATTCCAGTAAAATCAAAGTCTTGAGGGGCTTGGACGCGGTGCGCAAGCGTCCTGGGATGTATATCGGTGATACGGATGACGGTACCGGTCTACATCACATGGTTTTCGAGGTCGTCGATAATTCAATTGATGAAGCGCTGGCGGGATACTGCGATCGAATCGCCGTAACGATTCATGCCGATGAATCGATAACGGTTTCGGATAACGGCCGCGGCATTCCGGTAGACATGCACCCGGAAGAGGGACGTTCGGCAGCAGAAGTCATCATGACCGTCTTGCACGCCGGAGGAAAGTTCGACGCGAGTTCTTACAAGGTATCCGGTGGCCTGCACGGAGTAGGCGTATCGGTGGTAAATGCTTTGTCGGATTATTTGCTGCTCACCGTTTATCGTGATGGCAAAGTTCACCGCCAGGAATATCGTCTGGGCGACCCCGTGGCTCCGCTTGCCGTCGTTGGGGAATCGGCCCAACGCGGGACCACGATACGCTTCAGGCCCAGCGCCCAGATCTTTACACACATCCAGTTCAGCTACGAGATTCTCGCCAAGCGTTTGCGCGAGTTGTCATTCCTCAATTCCGGAGTGCGCATCGAGCTGATTGATGAGCGGGAGAATCGCTCGGACGTCTTTCAGCACGAAGGGGGCTTGAAGGCTTTCGTCACTTACCTGAACCGTGCACGCACGCCCATTCATGAGTCGGTCCTGTGGTTCAAGACCCAGGAAGGGCTGGTGACCGTGGAAGTTGCCATGCAGTGGAACGACTCCTATCAGGAAAGCATGTTCTGCTACACCAATAACATCCCTCAAAAGGACGGTGGCACACATCTCGCCGGCTTTCGCAGCGCTCTCACCCGTATGTTGAATGACTACATTGAGAAGGAATCGTCCGCAAAGAAGGACAAGGTGCCCACTACGGGCGACGATGCGCGTGAAGGATTGACGGCCATCCTGTCCGTGAAGCTGCCCGATCCGAAGTTCTCCTCCCAAACCAAGGACAAGCTGGTCTCTTCCGAGGTCAAAGGCATCGTGGAGGCAGCAGTCGCCCCGAAGCTGCAGGATTTCCTGATGGAGCATCCTCAGGAAGCCAAATCCATCGCGGCCAAGATCATCGAAGCAGCACATGCACGCGAGGCGGCACGCAAGGCGCGCGAGATGACTCGCCGCAAAGGAGCTCTGGACGTTGCAGGCCTGCCAGGCAAGTTGGCCGACTGCCAGGAAAAAGATCCCGCGCTATCGGAAATCTTCATCGTCGAAGGCGATTCGGCCGGGGGCTCGGCCAAACAGGGCCGGGATCGCCGTACCCAGGCCATCCTTCCTCTCAAGGGCAAAATCTTGAATGTCGAAAAGGCCCGCTTCGACAAGATGCTCTCTTCGGCTGAAGTCGGAACATTGATTACGGCGCTGGGGTGTGGCGTCGGCAAAGACGACTTCGACCTCGCAAAACTGCGGTATCACCGAATCATTCTGCTTGCCGACGCGGACGTTGACGGCAGCCACATTCGGACCCTGCTGCTGACGTTCTTTTACCGGCAGATGCCTGCCTTGATCGAGCATGGCCACATTTACATCGGTCAGCCACCCCTGTTCAAGGTGAAGCGGGGCAAGCAGGAACTGTACGTCAAGGATGAAGTAGAGTTGGTCGCTGTCTTGCTCAATAGCGCGCTGGAAGATGCATCGCTCCACGTCAATTCGACTGCACCGCCGCTGCAGGGACCGGGATTGGAGGCGCTGGCGCGCCGGTACGCCGAGGTACAAGCCATCATCAAACGCTGGTCGCGCCGTTATGACGACCGGCTGTTGGAACAGCTTATCTACCTGCCCGAAGTGCGCACCCCGGATTTCGATCGCCCGGACTGGCTGCGCGGCTGGGCCGCCGAGCTGGGCCAGCGGCTCAATGCGTTGGATGACGCTACGCGGAGCTACGACGTGCAAGTGCAAGAGGGCGCCGAGCATGGCACCCGCGTGACGATCCGCAAGATCGAGCATGGAACCCCCAGCACGAAGTACCTGCCGCGCGAGTTCTTCGAGTCCGCCGAGTACCAGCGCATTGCCGACCTCGCACGGACGCTCGCCGGACTGATCGGTGAAGGCGCCTATGTCGTCCGCGGCGAGGCGCGCCAGGGTGTCGGCTCATTCAAGGAAGCCATGCAATGGCTGTTCGAGCAGGCGCGCAAGGGCCAGACCATCCAGCGCTACAAAGGCCTGGGCGAAATGAACCCGGAGCAGCTCTGGGAGACCACCATCAATCCCCAGACTCGCCGCCTGATGCAGGTGCGGATCGAGGACGCCGTTGCGGCCGACGATATCTTCACCACGCTGATGGGCGATCAGGTCGAGCCACGCAGGGAATTCATCGAGAAGAATGCGTTGTCGGTGACGAACCTGGATATTTAGACCTGCGCAATCCACGTGCTCACCCGGTGCGGCCAATGTTCGCGCCGCTCACGAATGATCCGGATGAGCGAGCCTCATCCGCGTACGCGCTCTGGCGTCTGATGCTTGGCTAGATATTGCCGCTTAGAGTGAGCAACCTCACCGGTGATGGATCTTCGATGGTCTGCCTATTGCAACGACGGCGTCGACGGATATTGGCAGGACAAAGCCGTCATTGCAGGCGAGTACTTACGACACCTTGACGGTCGGTACCCCACCGCTGCCCTGAGGCGGGCATGACGCCCGGATCCAACGCTTCCCTGCAGCGGCAATGCGCGGATCATGTACAGTGAACACCGGGACAGTCGTTCCCGCACCGGCGATTTTCCGGATCGCACTCCATGCTGCAGTCCGCGCCGGCGCGACCGGGTGCTCAGCCGCCTTCAACACGCACCGGCCCGCATCGGCACGATGCAAAGATGGCAGAATGGCACGTCAATTTCCCCGGGGCGCCGAAGCGCCGAGCAGCCATGTCCCAGCAGAATCTCTTCCCGAGCGCGGTGCAGCTCAGTCCTCGCCGGCATTCCACTACCGCCCGAACGGTGGATGAGCTGATCGGTGAGCAGCTCGAGCATTTCGGGATTGCGGCAAACTCCCCTCACGGTCAGGCGCTCGCGCGTCTGACCAAGGCACTGTTCGAAGCCAATGGGGCCGCCCAGGACACCTGGCGCCTCACCAGCGAGACTCTGTCCAGACTCGACCGCCGCAATCGCATCGCTTGGTTCAATGCCAAGCGTTTTGCCTGTTTCCAGCTCGCCAAGGTGCTCGATACCCTGCAGAATCCTCTGCGGGCGACCTATCAGTCCATTATGGACGATGTCGCTACGACGGTGGCGAAGGGACCGTATCCTCTGTTCGACAACGTCACGGCGCTATTCAGCGCCACTCCAGTCATTACACGGACCGCGACCTATGTGTATGCCTGCACGGAATGGGTGGAAGACGCATTTCAGGGCAGGGAGCTGCTGCACGAGATCTACTCGCGTCTGCTGAATCCAACCTCAATCTGCCTTGCCAACCACGTCGTGGATCTGGAGGCCGGTCCGGAAGCACAAGATTATTTCGCATGGAACTTCAACTCCGGCATGGCGGCAATCGACGCCACTCTCGCCAACCTGATCGGCTACGAGGACCTCGTGCTCGCCAGCCGCAACGTATATGGCGGCACCTATCAGCTGCTGCACGACTGGTACGGCAAGCGCAGCAACCTCGATGTAGCCGTGGAATGGTTCGACGGCGAGGACGTCCGGGCATTCAGCACGGCTCTCGCCGAGGTCGAGCGCCGCTATGCCGAGCGCCTGAGCAGCGGCCGGCAGATTTATGTCTACCTGGAATCCCCGTGCAACCCGCACGGCAACGTGCTCGATGTACCGGCCATCTGCCGGACAGCGCACGCCAAGGGGCTGACGGTCATCTGCGACGCCACCGTGGGCACGCCGGTCCTGCAGCGCCTGCTGCAGCGGCCGGACCACCTCGAGCGCCCAGACTACCTCATCCATTCCTATACCAAGGACCTTTGCGGCTCGGGCAACACCACCGCCGGAGTAGTCATCGGACGCAACGAGCGGATGTTTCTGCCCAAGGGCGAGACCGTGCGCGCCATCGGCCACGACGGCCGGGAGAGGCAGTATGCCTGGGACGAGACGATGTTCTGGAACGTCTACTACGTGAAGGGCGCGTTCCTCGACGCCGACAAGGCATTCGAGGTGCTGAGCGGCATGCGCACCCTGGAGCTGCGGATGCTGCAGAAGTGCATCAACACCATCGTGCTGGCGCGCAGCCTCGCCTTGCATCCCATGATCAATGTGCACTGCTCGGCCGTGCCGGGCCATCCCAATGGCGTGCTGCGCGAGCAACTGATGACGCTGGGGTTGCCGGCACCGCTGTTCACCGTCGACTTCGAGGGCACGGCGCGCAATCCGCAGCGCTTGGAAAGATACCGACTGCAGCGCCTGCTCGACAGCCTGGAACCGGCCTTCGGCCTGCAGGTCAGTCTCGGTCAGATCAACACCGTGGTGCTCTGCCCGGCGCTCACCAGCCACTCTGAGATGTCGGAGGAAGCCTTGGCCAAGGCGGGAATCACGCCGACGACTCTGCGCATCTCGGTGGGCGACGAAGATCCTCGCTACCTCCTCGAACACCTGCGCCGCGCCGCGGAGCTTGCCGCGGGTGAGGCGGTCCCGGCTTTTGTGGAAGGCTTCCCTTCGCGCGAGCAGGTCGGTGCCATCTACCAGCAGGTGTATACCGACGTGCACCGGCGGTGGATCGCGGCGCGCTGCGGGAGTTGATTCCTCCGCAGCAGAGGCTCCCGTCTCGAGCGAGGTGAAGTCGGCCATGGAATTCCCGCGCCGGCCACGCTAGTGTCTGCCTCGTTCGCGAACGCCGAGCTCGCGCGGCAGCAGGGCCCCGCTCAATGACCGAGCCGCTCGCGAACAATCCGGCCAATCAAATTTCGCCGCTCCCGGTGCAGCCCGTGCTTGACGCGTGCAGCCGCGGACGACAGCCGGAACTATCGCGGACCCTCGCAGGTCGAAGCAGTCCCACCCTCGACGCATACGAGGGAGGACATGACATGAACAGGTTTGTCTGGGTGCTGGCCATTCTGGCCGCGCTAGCCCTCGCTAGGCCCGCCCTGGCGGACCAAGGCGGCGAGCGCTACGTCATGCATACATACCGCTCTTCCTTCAGCGGCTTCCGGTATCGGCCGTTCAGCTTTCAGATCGAGGGCGGTCCGACGTTCAGCGAAGGAGGGATGGCCAGACAGGATCTGACCGGCGGCTACAATCTCGGTCTTGGACTCACATGGCGGCCGACCTCACGCCTGCCCTTGGCGCTGCGCATCGACGGCATGTACGAGCACTTTGACGATAGACCGGCGGTGCTGGCGCGGGCCGGCTCGACCTTTGGGGCCATCGGCTGGGGACGCACCGAGCTGTGGGGCGGTGATGTCGATCTGGAGCTCGACACGCTGCTCAGTCCGCGAGTGCGCCTCTATTTCCTCCTCGGCGGCGGCTATTACGATCGCCGCGATAGCTTTTACCGGGCGGGACTCGTCAATGGCATCTTCTGCGGCTGGTACTTCTGCTTTGAAGGACCGGTGGAGATGGGCTTGCGGGTGGGCGATCAGACGACCGGAATGAGATTCGAGAAGAACGCAGGCGTCGGTCTGGAGTTCGCCTTGAGCCGCACTACCTCGTTCTTCGTCGATGTGCGCTATATGCGCTTCACTCACGGCGGACAGAACCTCGACTTCGTCCCTCTCAGGTTCGGGCTCAGGTTCTAGCCTGCACGAGCGTTCGCGAACTTTGGCCCCGTGCGCGGGTGGGGCCCCGCGGGACGCCCGTGCCTTTCACGACCAATCCGGGTACTGTGCGACTGCGGCGTTCCCCCCGCCGGTCAGTCCGCCAACATCCCTGGCAGTCCGCCGGAGTTTGGACAAGCCATGCCGCATCCCGTATCCTGAAAAGGGGGCCGTCCCGGTCCAAACGACGGGCGCGAGGTAAGAAATGGCGGGTTCAGCCAAACTCAGGCGCGATGCAGGCGTCATCGGCATTCTGTACGCCAGTCTCGGCAGCATCATCGGCTCCGGCTGGCTGTTCGGCGCCCTGAATGCCGCCGTTCAGGCCGGACCTCGCAGTGTCTTTTCGTGGATCATCGGCGCAGTCGCCATACTGTTTCTGGCCTTCGTGTTCGCCGAGCTCGCGACGATGTTCCCGAACTCCGGCGCCCTGGTACACATGACGCACGTGAGCCACGGCGACCTGGCCGGCAAGATCTGGAGCTGGATCCTGTTCCTCGCGTTCGTCTCCGTGCCGCCCGTGGAAGTCAGCGCGGTTCTCACGTACGCCAACAACTACCTGCCCGGACTGATCAATCCGCTCACCGGCCTGATGACCGGTACGGGCACAGCACTGGCGGCGCTGCTGCTGGCTGCGGTCGTCGGCTTGAATTTCCTGGCGATCCGCTGGGTCATGGCGATCAACAGCGCGGCGACGTGGTGGAAGCTCGTCATTCCGATCGCGACCATCTGCGTGCTGATGGCCTACTCATTCCATCCGCACAACCTGGTTGTCCACATTCACAGCACCCCGGTGAGCGGCATGTTCACGGCGGTGGCAACCGCCGGCATCATATTCAGTTTCTTCGGCTTCCAGCAGGCCATCGCGTTGGCCGGAGAGACGCGTAATCCGAACCGTTACGTGCCGATCGCCCTCATCAGTTCGGTGCTGATCGGCATGGTGATTTATGTCGGTTTGCAGATGTCGTTCATCACGGCGCTGAATCCGCGGGACTTGAGCGGCGGGTGGGCGCACCTGCATTTCACCGGCATGTTCGGTCCGCTGGCCGCCATCGCCGTGGCGGTCGGGGCATTCTGGTGGGCGGTGCTTCTTTACGTCGATGCCCTGATCTCGCCGCTCGGGACGGCCTTCATCTACATCACGGCGAGTCCGCGCATCATCATGGCCGCAGGAGAGATGGGCAACGCGCCGAAGCGCGTCACCAAGCTGAGCCGCCACGGCGTGCCCTGGATCGGGCTCATCGTCACCTATCTGGTCGGCGTGCTGTTCTTCTTTCCGTTCCCCTCGTGGCAGAAGCTGGTCTCTGCCGTTTCTTTGACCGCGGTTCTCTCATTCAGCATCGGGCCGGTGATCCTGCTACGTCTGCGTACATCGCTCAGGTCCTGAGGCTTCAGAGCCGTGATGAAGGAAATCTGCAGACCGACGTAAATCAGCATGCCGATCAGCACCGAGCTGATGAGTGCGATCTGCACGTAGCGGTCGGGATTGCGCGTCTCCCCGGCCAGTGCGATGGCCTGCTGAAAGCCGAAGAAGCTGAATACGATGCCGACGGTGGCCACCGCCGTGAAGACGCCGCTGACCGGCGTGCTGTGGATATGGGAGACCATGTTCTGCGGATGGAATGAATAG
>JAJZKJ010000032.1 GCA_021804195.1 Acidobacteriota bacterium | reverse complement strand
GTGAGTATCGGTTTCAATGAGCCGGGCCGGTTTGAGAAAAATGCTGAGCAGCAAATTCAAAATCGGCGCTGGCGCAATGGCCGCGGCCGGTCCGGTGGGCAGAAATGTTTCGGCGGACACCAATATCACGTTGAAAAGTAAAATCCTGACCTATGCCCGCAGCAGCGGGGCCTTCGCCGGCATTAGCCTCAATGGCAGTGTGGTTCAGCCTGACAATAGCGGCAACCGTCACATGTACGGCCATTCACTGAGCGACCGCAGAATTTTATCCGGCCATGTGCGGGTGCCTCCCGCGGCCGTGCCCTTGATCCGGCTCATTGAAACCGATACTCACTACATTCGCGCCGGCGCTCCGGTGCCGCGCCGGCATTAAGGTTCAGAGAACTCAATAATTCACTTTTTCTTTCCGTTAAAACCGCTGCCAATTCGCGGGCCGCAATCGGCGCCAGCAATATGCCGTCCCGGAACAGGCCCGTAGCCGCCCAGACTCCAGGGATGTTCGTAGGGCCCAGTTGGGGCAATCCCGTTTCGGAATAAGGCCGAAAGCCGCACCAGCTCTCTGCGGGAAAATCCTTCATTGCCGGAACCATGCCCACTGCGGCCTTAAGCAATTGGGCCGCGATTTCCGGATTAAGCCGGGCATCAAAGCCCGCATCTTCCAGGCTGGCGCCGATCATGATGCGGCCGTCGGAACGGGGCACCAGATAAACTTTGGGCCCCAGAATGACATGCCTGATCAAGTCTGCCGGCGCTTGCACACACAAAAGCTGGCCTTTGCGTGGAACAACCGGAACATGGATCCCGGCAAACTGGCCCGACCATGCTCCCGCCGCAAGGATGGCCTGGCGGGCAGTAAAGCAGCCGTTTGCGGTTTGTATTCGGATGGCATGATCCGGCGTCCGCCGCAGCTCGCCGGCTTCACATCCGGTCATCATTGTGATTTTATTTTTGTGGGCATACTTCCAAAGCGCTTGCACCAGCTTGCGATTATCCACCGCATGATCGCCGGCTATGAGGACGTAATCATGCGCATGGGCCAGATGCGGCTCATCCTCATCGGAAATCCCGGACGCTTCCGCGCAGGCCGCGGCATGCGCGCCGCCCAGTCCATGGCGGCTGGCCAGGGTGCCAATGCGGCGATAATCGCAATGGATTCCGGTCTCGCGCTCCAGGCTGGCGGCAAAGTCAGGGTAATATTCGGCCGCGGCGCGGGCAAAAGAATGAAGCGGGGTATGGGGGGGGAATCCCGAAGGCCCGAGCATGCCTGCCGCCGCCCATGCCGCTGTCCCGGCCGCGGCCGCAAGAACCGGCAATTGCTCCGGGCTGGCTGGAGCGCGTTCATAGACGGCTACGCGAGCTCCGGCGGCATGGAGTTCGCGGGCCAGACACAAACCCATGATTCCGGCGCCGATAATGGAAAAATCCGGGATTCCCGCAGATGTTCCGGGCATTTGAATCTGGAATTATTGCTGGGTGATAATCAAATGCGCGCGCACCACCAGCCGGTGCGGCGCGGGTCCGATCCAATATGTAGGGTAGCAGGTAATTAAAGTCACTCGGGCGCGATGGCCCCGCCGCAGCACCTCGGTATCGCGGGGCGAAATAATCTTCTTCCAGGCCACGCGATAGGTAAAATTTCGTCCGTTCGTTTGCACCAGAAGCAAAGTTCCCGGCCGCACGGCATGCAGCCGGCGGAAAAACGTATCCCGGTGTCCGGCGATGACCATATTCCCCTGTGTGCCGGCCCGCGCCGATTGCGGCAGCCATTCCGGACCTTCCAGCAGGGCCCGGTACCCGTCACCCGGGACCACAATGTCATCTAAATGAATGGCGGGGATTTTTAAACGGATCAGGCGAAGGCGGTCCTGTTGCGGCTGCGGCTTTCCAATGGCTTGCCGCTTCCACTCAGACCGGAGCTGTTCCTGCCGGAAAAGCATATAACCGTATTGGCCCAGCGCGGCGATCACGAGCGCCAGGCCGGCAGCCAGAAATGAATTTCCCGCCCGCCGCATTCTCATGTCAAGTCAGATGCGGCAACCGGCATTCGTGGTCGAGCTGCCAACCCGGCGCGCCGTTCGGCTCCGTTATTGGATATGGCGCGTGTTGTAGCGCAGCCGGTACGCGGCGACCTGGGGTGAAATCGGAGCGCCCGCGGGCGTGGGGTAGGGAACCCCATGCAGCGGCAGCGGGCCGACATGGTTGGGGCGGGCGTCGAGAAAATCGTCGCCCTTGGTGAAGCCGTCGGCGTAAAAAAAGAAACTGCGCTTCCAGCCTTTCCGCAGCCGGGGCAGGGAATTCATGGCAAACCGCAGCGCGATCTGATCGCCCGAGGCCATGATCACATATCGGTTATCGTTGTGCCGCAGCAAGGGCAGCACGCTGCCGTAGCGGGTGTAATTGCCGGAAACAATCCGGTAGCCGATATTTTGCAAAATCCGGCTGTAATCATAGCGCGCGGGATGATTCGAAACTTGCCGCGGGTAGCCCAGGTGATTCAAGTCCGCATAAACCGCCGGCAACCGTGTAATGCGCAAAGGAGCGGCCGCAATGCTTCCCACCTGTATGCGGTTCCAGTAGATGGCCAGATTGGTGCGGATGCGCACCCGGGCGTCGCCCGCCGGGAACTGGCGCAGATACGGCGTCAGATTCACCGCGATGGTGCGCGGCAATCCCGCCGGCGCGCCCATGGACGCGATCACCGTCTTCCATCCCTCCCGGCCATGGGGAATTTGCAGTTGCGGCGGCAGATCGCGAATGCCGGCATGCCGCGCCGTCCACTCCTGATCGGGGAAATAATAATCCGTCCAGCCATGCAGCAGCAGCAGCGCGCTTTTCGCATGCCGCAAATCGCCCAGGTTGATGGTTAACTCATGCGTTCCGACATAGCCCGGATAGGATGCCCGGGCCTTGATCGGTATATACCGGCGGCGCTGCAGATAACCCAGTACATTCTGGCCGTGGCCATTGGTGACGGCGATGGGCCGGCGCAAATGCCGCACCTGCCAAACGTGAAACGGCGCAGGCCGCCCGGCGGGCTGGTAGCGGCCATTGGTAAAGACGCGTGTGCCGGCGGGGTGGTCAATGGCGATCAAGCGGACTTTATCGAGATAAACGACCTCCTCCATCTGATCGGTAAAACGAAAAGAATAGTGCCCGGCGCGCGGCGCCAGCTCGCCGGCGGGAATTTTAAAATATTCTGACGGCGCGGGCGTGTCGTATTGGTTGCGTCCCGTCCATTCGCCGATTACCCCGGGACCGATGATATCGTCCAGAAAATGAAATCGCCGGCCATTCCACACATACAGCATGGGGCATGACCCGCCCTTGCGGTTCAGCTCGCCGATCGTCGCCACGTGGACCGCGCCGGGAAATTCATACTGATCCACGCCCGTGGGCCATAAAATCCGCACATAATCGGGTTTGCGGTACGGTCCCATGCCCAGCAATTGCGCGCTGGGATTTTGGCCCAGATAACCGGATCCGCCCTCGACTTCTACTTTCTGCCGCAGCGGCCCGGCTTGCAGCCAGATCTTGTTTCCGATCCCGGTTTTATTGTCTTTCAAGCCGCGGCTGGCCAGCAGCAGGGCATGATTCTTCTGCGCTCCCTGATTGCGCAGAATCAATGCCGGACCTCCGGCCTGCGTGGCGATCAGGCTGTCCGTGCCGTCGTCGAACAAGTCCGCCGCCAGGAGGGTGCGGCCATGATGCAGGGTAATATTGGCCAGACCAACCGCCGCGCTCACGTCGGCAAAGGTTCCATTGCCCAGATTTTTATAAAGGTATATATGCTCGGCGCCCCGGCTTTTGCCGATAAATGCGATGTCCATCAGTCCGCTGTTGTCGTAATCGAGCGCGGTCGCGCCCCAGGCGGAATGAATCGAGCCGTTCACCGCGGGCAGCGGCACGGGCCGGAAATGATTGTTGCCAAGGTTTTGCAGCAGCACCGGCGGGCCGTTTTTGCGGGTGAAAAAAAGATCCATGCGGCCGTTCTGCAAATAATCCAGCGCGATCACCCCGCGCGCATCCGGCGCCGGATCACCCGTCCAGGGCGTAACCGTGGTAAAGGTGCCATTGCGGTTATTGCGGGCCAGTTCCGGCGCGCCATCCTGCCGCGTCAGCGCCACATCCACGGCCCGGTCATTGTTATAGTCCGTGCCCAAAATGCCGGAATACGCCCCCGTGGTTTGGCCGATGCCGCTGTGGGTGGAATCGAGGATGAACTTTCCGGTGGCAAGATTGCGGAACACCGTGACGTGGCCGCCGGGCGCGCCGTTGCTGGCGACCAGGTCAATAAATCCGTTATGAAACAGGTCAATAAAGGCCAGCCCTAAAAATGGACCGGGTGCGGCAATGCCGGCGCGGGCCGTAATATTGACATATTTTCCCGCCGGATTTAATTGAAATAAAAGGATGCGCCGGGGCGTCGATATGGCAATTGCAGGCCGGCCGGAGTTATCAAAATCGCCCACCGCGCATCCCAGCCCGGTGAGCGGCTGGGTAAAGCCAATTTTGGCGCTGATGTTCGTAAACGTGCCGTTGCCTGAATTCTGAAAATATGCGGGCGGGGCGTGATCGTTCAAAAATAGTAAATCCGGCCGCTCAGGGTGCCCCTCATCAATCACGCAGGCGCCCGAGCCGGCAAACCGCGAAGGATTTTTGGCCAGGTTTTTAAATGCAATCCCCGTCTGCGCGGTGACGTTCACATAGCGGACCGGCACCGCATGTGGGGTGTAAACCACTTGCTCGGGCAAACGCCCCATGACTTTGGCCAAAGGGCCTTGCTCGCCATAGATCACGCCGATGGGTTGATTGAGCTTGTCCTTGCGCGATTCGAGAAATCGGCGCATGTATACCATGGCCAGGCGGGGCTGATTGAGCTGACGGTAGGCGTTGGCCACGCCAAAAATCGCCGAAATATTATCCGGCATCGATCGCAGCGTCCGCCGGTAATACAGGATCGCGGGCCGGAATTGGCCCTCATGAAACAGGGCAAAGCCGTAAAAATAATTGGCATAGGGGTTGCGGGGCGCCCGCCGCAGCACCGCCTGAAAGTAGCGGCCGGCGGCCGCGAATTTGCCGTGATTTTGCTCGATCAGGCCCAGCACAAACAGCGCATGCAGCTCCGCCGGGTGGGCATGCAGCACCTGTTTCAGAACTCCGGCGGCCAGCGTGTCGTGGTTGCCGGCAAATTGCGCAATGCCCAGATTGACCTCGGCATCAAGATATTGCGGCGCCAGCCGCAGCGCGCTCCGGAAGCAGGCCCGCGCCAGCTTATATTCGTTGCGGTTCATGTGGGCGATGCCGGCATTGTTCAAGCGCACCGCTTTTTCCCAGGCCGCGGGGCTTTGTGCCGGGGGACGAGTGCCGGATAAAATACCGGCGCAAGTGAAATACAGCAGAAACGCCGCGAGGCGCGGCAGCCAGCAGGAATAATTTCGCATCACCTGTTGATTTTAATGTATGGATGGGGGAAATCTCAGGCAGAAGCCGGCCGTATGGCATCATCCGGCTGCGTCTCCGCGGGCCAGGCCGGATACGCGTATCGCCCGCGCAGTTGATTCATCCGGATGGTCAGAATATCGCCGAACATTCTCAGACTGTCGCGCAGCATGCGAATCTTGGCGCCTGGAACGTGCGCCCAGACCACCGGAACTTCTACCGTATGGATATGCCGTTGCCGAGCCAGGAACAATAATTCGGGGTCAAATCCCCAGCCGCAGATGCGTTGATAGGGAAAAATGGCCAGAGCGGCCTCGCGCCGGAACAATTTAAACCCGCATTGCGTGTCCCGGAAGCGCAATCCGAGCACTAAAATCACCAGCCGGTTGAAAATCCGGCCCGCCCATTCGCGGAAGCTGCTTTGATGGGAGCGAATGAGTTCGCGGCGGCTGCGGCTGCCGATGGCGATATCGGCGCCCTGTTCCAGCGCCGCGCCCAGCTTTTCAAATTCTTCAATCGGCGCGGCCAGATCGGCATCGCTGAACAGCAGCCAACGGCCGCGGGATTGCAGCATGCCGTTACGCACGCTGTAGCCTTTGCCCTGATTGCCGGGGTTTTGCAGAATGCGGATGCGGTTATCCCCGGCTTGCAGGGCTTGGGTCGAGGCCAGGGTGGAATCCCGCGAACCGTCATCCACCACGAGGATTTCGCAGCTTCCCGGGTATTGCTTTAAATATTCCTGAATGCGCCGCAGGGTGCCCGGCAAGCGCTGGTCTTCGTTATAGGCGGGAATGATGATGCTGAGATCACAGAGGCCAGCGGGCGCATTGGGCTCCCGCGCATGACCCGGTATTTTCGCCGTGGGTGGGGAAAGGGAGGGCGGAGTCATGTCTTTGCAATGATGCGCCAGGTTCGCATCGCGTCAATGTTCCAGAAGTCCATGATCCATCAGATTTAAAAACAAGGGCATCAATTCCGGGTCCCAGCGGCCCGCCGTGGTTTCCCGCCGCATGATGGCGCGGGTTTCCTCCCGGCTCAAGGCGCGCTTGTAGGGGCGCGGCGTGGCCAGCGCGTCGTGGCAATCCACGATTTGCAAAATGCGGGCCAGATAGGGAATCTCTTCGCCGCGCAAGCCATCCGGATATCCGGATCCGTCCCAGTGTTCGTGATGATGCCGGATAACGGGAAGCACTTTTTCCAGGGTGCGCATGGGACGGCAAATTTTTTCTCCCAGCATGGGATGCGTGCGCATGATGCCCCACTCCTCCGCCGTCAGCGCCCCCGCTTTGTTCAGGATCGAATCCGGCACTACAATCTTACCAATATCATGCAGGATTCCGGCCCGCCGCAAGGCCACCATTTCCGCGCCGCTTAACCGTAAATGCCGCCCCATGGCCACGGCATGCTGCGATAACCGCGCGCAATGGCCCTGGGTGTAGGCATCACGCGCCTCCACGCTCAGCGCCAGGGTCATGATCACGGCTTCGGCATTATCCAGTTCGTCGGTGTACTGCTTGATGCGCAGCAGGCTTTTCACCCGCGCAAACAGCTCCTGGGCATTAATGGGCTTATTGATAAAATCATCCGCGCCCGCCTCAATGCCCATGAGTTTGGCCCTGGGGTCGTTGAGGCCGGTCAATAAGATCACGGGAATCAGCCGGGTCCGGGTGCTGTCCTTCATTTCCCGGCACAGTTCGATGCCCGATTTTCCCGGCATCACCACGTCCAGAATCATCATGTCCGGCAATTCATGTTCGACGAGATTTTGCGCCTCTTCCGCGTTCCCGGCGGTCCATACTTCATAACCGCGCAGATGCAGCATGTCGCGGGTCAAATCCCGGCTGATTTCGTGATCATCCACCACCAGGATGCGGAATTGCCTTTCCGGAAAATATTCCGAAAGCGCCATGATGCGAAAATCGGCCCTGCATGCCGATATGACTTAGATGATGGCGGGACGGGAACCGGCGCGGGACCCGGGCGGTTAAATCGCGCCGCCGGCCAGTTGAAACTTCGTTTCCGGCAGCCAATGCGGCACAGGGGCTGTCGCCGGGGCCGGTTCGGCCCGAATCATGGCTTTTTGATATAAATCAAGCAGAGTGGAATGCAAGTCCGCTTCATCCACTGCGCCGGTATAATGCCCGCCCGGCGCGGTGTTTAAAACGATAAAGATCGCCACAAAATCCCAGGCCGCATCGGCGCGGCCGGCCAGCAAGTCCAGAATCTGGCGCTGCAGATCCACGGATCTATTGTAGGGTTTTCCGCTATTCTCCGATCAGGATCGCGCAGCTCAGCACCGTCGTCCACATGCCGCGCTTATCGCCGATCGCCGACTGGGTGATATTCAGGGTGCGCACGATTTTATTCGAAATGCGGTAAATTTCTTTTTTCTCATCCCACGAGCGGTCGGGATCAAAATCCACGTTTAAGGTCGTGGCCAGCATCTCCGCCGCCAGCTCTTCCGCGTATTCGCCGGCTTGCTGGTCGGTTTGGCCGAAGGAATGGTGTTCGGAAAGATACCCATAGGTATCGCGGTCCGCGGGCAGCGCCACGCCGATCGAGGCGGCGATCAGGCGATGGGGCTCGCGGGTGGAATTTTCGCTGATCACCGCGAAGACCACCTCGCCCGGCTGCAGCAGCTGCAGTCCCTGGGTCCGGGGAATCAGCTTGCAGCGGGGAGGAAAAATGCTGGAAACCCGCACCAGATTGCAGGCCGCGATGCCGGCATCCCGCAGCGCCAGCTCGAAGCTGGTCAGCCGCTCGCGGTGTTTGCCGACACCTTTGCTGAGAAATATTTTTTTCGCGATCATTGCGATGGTTCTTTCCCGCCGCTTCTCGGTCGGCCGCGCTACGGCGGCGGAAAAAAGCCGGGAAAATCACCGTAACAAATATTGTGGCGGATGGTCAATCAAGAATGTGGCCGGGACGGTTAAATTTTTCGCCCCGCCGTTTTTAATCGCCGCCGCCGGCGATCGAGGGCAGGATCAGCACCTCATCCCGGTCCTGAAAACGGTACTGCGCCCCGCCCAGGAAGCGTATGTCCTCATCATTGACGTAAATATTAAAAAACTTTCTGGCGCGTCCGTCGGCCTCGCACAGGCGTTCGCGCAGTTCGGGAAAGCGTTCGCTCAGTTCTTGCAGTAAGGCCGGCAGGTCGGCGGCCTTGCAGCTCACCGTGGCGGCGCCGGACGTGAATTTTTGCAGCGGAGTGGGTATGCGGACTTGGTATGGCATGGCTGACTTCCTGGCTTAAACGAGTGCGGGTTCGGCTGGGGATGCCGTGGTAAAGGTGCTCAAATAATCTTCAAAGGCCCGGTACCGGGGCGGCAGGCGCACCGGCTCCGGCAGCGCCGGAGTGATCGCGTCCAGCGTCTTCAGGCCGTTGCCGGTAATCACCAGCACCAGCCGGGCCTGGGCCCGAATCCGGCCTTGCCGCAGCAGCTTTTGCGCGCAGGCCACCGTGACGCCGCCCGCGGTTTCGGCAAAAATCCCTTCTGTTTCCGCCAGCAGCCGCATGGCCTGGGTAATCTCGCCATCGGAGGCATCCTCGCAGGCGCCTTCCGAGGCGCGAATCGCGTCCAGGGCAAAGCTCCCATCGGCCGGGTCGCCGATCGCCAGCGAGCGGGCGATGGTCTGGGGTTTTTGCGGTTCGATCTCGCGCTGGTCGCGCTTGAACGCGGTTGTGATCGGCGAGCAGCCGGTGGCTTGCGCGCCATGAATCTGGGTGGCATTGCGCGCCCAGCCCAGTTGCCGCAGTTCCTGAAAGCTTTTGTGTATTTTCGTGATCAGCGAGCCGCCCGCCATGGGACAAACCAGCGCATCCGGCAGCTCCCAGCCCAGTTGTTCCGCAATCTCATAGCCCACCGTCTTGGAGCCTTCGGCATAGAACGGACGCAGGTTCACGTTGACAATGCCCCAGGGCAGGTTTTGCGCGATTTCGCCGCACAGGCGGTTGACCTGATCGTAGTTGCCGGTAATCTGCACCAGCCGGGCGCCATAGACCAAAGTGGCCGAGATCTTGGCCGGCTCCAGATCGGCGGGGGTAAATATAAACGCCTGCAGCCCCAGCGCCGCGGCCTGCGCCGCTACCGCATTCGCCAGATTCCCGGTGGACGAGCAGGCCACCGTCTTCATCCCGAAGGCCTGCGCGTTCTCCAGCGCCACCGCGACCACCCGGTCTTTAAATGACAGCGTGGGAAAATTCACCGCGTCATTTTTAATGTATAGCTCCCGCACTCCCAGCACCCGCGCCAGCCGTGGCGCGGGCTGCAGCGGAGTCCAGCCGATCTGCAGCTGCGTGGTCGAAATGGTTCCCGCCGGCAGCGCTGGCAGCGGCAATAGCTCCCGGTAGCGCCACATGTTGGCGGGCCGGGAACGGAACGCCTCGGGCCGCAGTTCCCGCTGTGCGCGCTCTAAATCGTAATGAACTTCCAGCGGCGCAAAACACTCATCGCATCCGGCTTGCGGGGCCAGGGCAAAGGTCTTTTCGCAGCTTCGGCATCGCAATCCCAGGGCATAACTCATGGTCGGTTCCATCCATGGATCCAGAGCCGGAAGCCTGCCGGGAGAGAGGCAAAAAAAATACCCCTTCCTGTAAAAGAAGAGGCTGGGGTGGGGTCTTGCGACCTGCTCGCCCTGTCTCATCTTTCCCTTGCGGGCAGGAGTTGGCACCTTGTCACCGCGCGCTTGCGCGCTACGGCCGGTTGCCGTGGCTTCGACGGGCCTGTTCCCTCAGCCACTCTGGATAAGATTCAGGGTCTCTTATGCAAGAGACGCTATTCAGTTGTCAGTCCTAATTTAACCCGGATTTCATCTGCCGTCAATCGTCTCGGCGAAACCCGCGCGCATAGCGGCTCATTCCTGCATTATTTTCGTTCTGCGGTATGGTTTCGCCTGAAGTAAAAGCCTCCGCGCCACAGACATTCACGCTTACAATCGTATCTGGCGCCGGTTGAATCTTTACGTTTTAATTCAAAACTCATGCTGCCCGTGGATGTGGTTCCCGTACAGGATTTCGGGGCGAAAGCCGCCGATCATCTCGCCTCGGTTTTGCGCCGCAAAGCCGAGGCGGTTATTGGCTTTCCCACCGGCAACACGCCCTTGCCGTTATATCAGGAATTATTATCCCGTCAGGCGAAAGGCCAAATTGCGCTCGGCCAGATGCGGGCCGTGATGCTCGATGATTATCTTGGCGCCCGTCCTGATCAGGAAATCAGTTTTCGCAATTGGCTCGACCGTCATTTATTCATGCCGGCTGGCCTCGATCCCCGGCGCATACTGCCGATTCCCACCCAGCCGCAAAACATTGCTGCGGATTGCCGCGATTATGAAAACCGCCTGAGCGCCTGGGGCGGCTGCGATCTGCTCTTTCTGGGCTTGGGCTTGAATGGGCATGTCGGCTTTAATGAGCCCGGCGCCGATCCCGATTCCATCACCCATGTCACCCCCCTCAGCCAGATCTCCCGGCAAGTCAATGCCGCGTATTGGAAGCATGGCTCGCTGTCGGCTGATTTGGTGCCCGAGTATGGCGTCACCATGGGGCTGGGCACCATTCTGCGGGCGCGGGAAATCATTCTGCTGGTGCGGGGCGCGGAAAAAGCCGGCATATTGGCCCGGACTTTGCATGGGGAAATCACGCCCGCCATCCCCGCCAGCTTGTTGCGCCGGCACGCCCGCGCGCGCGTGCTCTGCGATGTTGCGGCCGCGGGCGAGCTCAAGCCGTCTCCGCCGCAGCGGGCTCAGGGAGTCGAATCATGAAGCTTAC
>JAJZKJ010000031.1 GCA_021804195.1 Acidobacteriota bacterium | reverse complement strand
ACTGGTGGGGGGCGACCAAGGAGCGATGTGCCCGCCGGAGCATGACCGGGCTTGACGTCCACGGCGAATTATGGCATTCTTTTTGAACATGCGGAAAATAGTAAAACAGCGGCGGGTGGGATCACCGAGATTGGCCACAGTGCCCCCGGCCAGCAGGGCCTGCGCCGCAACTTCGCCACGGGTCTTGCTATCCCTACCCTGGTACGCCCCGGAAATTCACCGCGGCATCGCCCGCTACGCCGAACAGGCCGGATGGAATCTCGACTTGAGTTGGGTGCATGATTCGCTGCTGCCAGCCAAGTGGGACGGCGATGGCATCCTCTGCGTTGCCGGCGTCAATGTTTCCATCGACCGCAGGATTCTGCACTACCACAAGCCCACCGTGAACATCGGCAACACTGACCAATTCCCCGCTCCTAGAGTGGCAGCTGATATGGAAAAGGTTGTGCAACTGACCATTGAACATTTTACCCAGCGCGGATTCAGACATCTGGCATATTACGTCCGCCTTGGAACCAGACCTGAATTGGTCAAATGTAGGGTTTTCGAGTTCGGCGCGGCGGCGGCGGGCGTGACATTCCACGTAATCAACTGTTCGGCCAGTCCGGATCGGGAACGGCTGCGGCAACTCGGGCGGCAACTCGCCCGACTGCCCAAGCCACTGGCCGCTACTGCGCAAATGGATGAATTTGCGGTTGAACTGATTCAGGCTGGCTGTACCGCGGGATTACGGATACCAGAGGACGTCGCCGTGCTGGGCTGCAACGATGATCGCTTGATCTGCCCGTTTGCCTTGGTACCGCTGTCCAGCATTGACAATAATCTTGAAGGGATCGGCTACCGCGCGGGGGAATTGCTGGACGGTCTGATGCGCGGCGAGGCTCCGCCAGATGGCCCAATATTGATTCCTCCTCGCGGCATTACCGTCCGGCGGTCCACGGATATTTTAGCCATAGCCGATGAAGATGTCCTGGCCGCACTGGAGATCATAAAAGCACGGTATCACGATCCGCTTTCCGCGAAGCGGGTGGCGGCGGAGGTCCACGTTTCCGAAAGGAAATTATTCGATTCCTTCAAGCGCCATCTGGGCCACAGTGTTAAGCATGAAATCATGCGGCGGCGACTTGAGCGAGCCGCCGAATTGCTTACGCAAACGGACACCAAGATACAAAACATTGCATGGCAAGCCGGGTTCGCCACCTTGAGTCAGATGACGAAAGTGTTTCGCCGTGTAAAGGCCACCACGCCGGGTGCCTTTCGCCGTTCCATGAGGCGCAGAGTCTTTTAGTTTTCCAGAATTCCGACCAATGTAAGCGACTTGGGGCGTGGCAATAAATCCAGGCAGGGATCCGAGGGGCGAGTTTCCAGGACGAACCCTTCTCTAAGCGCCGGCATTTATGCCGTTGATTTCGCCGTTCGCCCGGAGAAATTGCCACGCCTGCGACTTATGTACTTTGATCACAACCAATCCTTGGCCTCCTTCCTGCGTTCACCATAATCGCCCCTATCATCGCCTGTCATGCAATTTTACGCCAGAAGGGAAAATCAGAACACGCTGCCGTCCCAATTGGTCATTTCAACATTGGCTTGACACGCCTGACACAGCCCTGACGAATAACCGTAAGGGCAATTCGTCAGGCTTGGCGTATTTGCCCACCGCTTCCATTGTGGTAGCGGAGTTTGCTATAATGTCGCCGTGTGAAAGCGCTTGGTGCGGTTACCAGAGCGTAATCAGGACAATGAATTGAAATGACGCATTGAATCGTTGTGCTCAGTCATGGATGGCGGCCCGGGTATGTTCAAAATAGTTACCTGTCTCATCGCTTTTTTTGTGGTAGCTGGATTGCTGTTTGGCATCCGCCAGAAGCGGTTGGATCTTACCAGTCAGTCCGCTCACATCTCCGCGCAGATCGCCCGGCGCAGAGAGATCTTATGGGATCAGCAGACAAAAATTGCGGCTGATACCAATCCGCTCGCGTTAGCCGCCCGAATTAAACAGATGCAAGCCGCCCAATCCGGCTCGCAGCCGACTTCGACGTCGGCAGGCATGATGATATATGCCACGCCGGTGTTTAAAGCCCCTTGAGGCCGCAGCGGATAATCCAGAGCGATGGACAATTAACAGATGGCGATTGACCGGGCGCGCGTCTGGAAAGTAACGACGGGAAAACCTTGATATACAGGCGCAGATACGATGATGGAAAACGGTGACAATCAGGTACGAGCGCTGCGCCGGGCGGATCGGCTGACCACATTGGTGCTGTTTTCTTCCGCCGTTTTACTAATTGGTCTGGCGGGCCGCGTCATGTGGCTTCAAACCCATGTTACGCGGGCCGATGTCGGCAGCCTGAAATCCCAGCACGATGTTCGCGTGACGCTCATGGCCCGCAGGGCCTCCATTTACACCGCCGATTCCACTTTGATCGCCGGCAGCGTCCGAATCTACAACATGTTTGCCGACCCCGGCTACATCTTTGATCCGAAAGGCAACCTTAACGCGCTGACCGGATCGCAACTGGTTGCATCCCACACAATTATGGCCAAGGCCATGGGCCGACTCCTCAATGAAAATCCCGATGATTTTATCGCGTGGTTGAAAACGCGGCTCTATTACAATAATGGCGAATTGCGGCGGTTTGTCTGGCTGAAGCGTGACGCCGATCACGCGTTCCACCACCGTTTTGAAACCATCAAACGTGCCTTGATCGCCAAGTCCCGCCTGGCGCTGCGGCATCATCATCCGGCGCTGGCGCAGGAGTATTTTCACGCCTTGGATGGTATCGGGTTTATTCTCACGACGCGCCGTGTCTATCCACTGGGAAATTTCGCCGGGCAGGTCATTGGCTTCGCAAACTCTGAACGCGGACTCAATGGACTGGAAGAACAATTGAATTCTCTGCTTGTGGGCCGCAATGGCCACGCGGTTTATGTGAAGGATGCCGCCGCGCGGGCGCTGTGGATTAAATCAAAGGGTTATCGCCTGCCGAGTGACGGCATGCGTGTGTGGTTGACGCTCAATACCACCATCCAGCAAATAGCGCAACATCAATTGGATAAGGCGGGAAAAGCATTTAAAGATCGCAGCGCCGTGGCCATTGTCATGAATCCCTGGAATGGTGATATATTGGCCATGGCCAATTATCCCGCTCTGAATCCCAATACCTGGCAGAAAACACCCGAGAATTTCTGGCGCAACCGGGCGGTCACCGATCCTTATGAGCCTGGCTCGGTATTCAAGCCGTTTAATCTTTCCTGGGCGCTGAAAGATCATGTTGTAACGCTTAATACCGTCTTTGACACTTATAATGGCCGATATCGGGATCCTACCGGACGACTCATTAAAGACGTTGGGGGTTGGCCGAGCCTGACAGTGGAGAATATTCTGGTCTATTCCAGCAATATCGGTATGACTCAAATTGGCTGGAAAATGGGAATTCCCATGGAATATCGGGCCATTCATGGCTTTGGCTTCGGACGCATGACGGGCTGTATACTGCCGGGTGAATCGCCCGGAATGGTACGTCCGGAATCGCAATGGACCAAAGGAATGGAGACCAGCGTGGCATTTGGTTACGGAATTGCCGTGACGCCCCTTCAACTTTGCCGTGGCTTATGCGCTATCGCCAACGGCGGCTGGCTGCCAACGCCCCAAATTATTAAGGCCGTTGAGGTAAGCCCGGGCAAGCTTGAAACCTGGTCCCAGATCGCTGGTCCGCAGCCATGGAAAAAAATTGTCCCCGCGGGTATTGAGAAGGAGGTACGCATGGCCATGGAGCAGGTAATGGTACGTGGAACAGGGCAATATGCCATTTCCCCCTTGTACCGATTGTTCGGAAAAACCGGCACCGCCAATCTGGCCATCGCCGGTCAGGATGGCTATCATGCCCACCAATACAATGCCACCTTTATTGCCGGCGGTCCGCTGCCTGATCCGCGTCTGGTCTGCGTGGTTTCGGTGCATGAACCGGACCCGCATCTGGGACATTTTGGCGGCACCGTGGCCGGGCCTGCATGTTCGGCCATTCTGACGCAGTCTTTGCGGTATCTTCAGGTACCCCCGGATCAGGGGCCGAAGACAGATCCCTGGTGGGGACGGGAATCACTGCTGAAAAAATTGAAGGGATTGAGCCACTGATGATGACACTTCACCGCCTGCTGCGGTCTGTACCACTGCCGTTGGTCAAATTGAAAGCCCCGGGCTGCGATGTTGATCCGGATATTGTGCGTGTTGTGGAAGATTCACGCATGGTGCGCCCCGGGGATTTATTTGTCGCACGGGCCGGCACGCACAACAATGGACAACGCTTTATCGCGGATGCCATCCAGCGCGGTGCCACGGCCATTGTTACGGATCGGTCGGCGTTATTGCCGACATCATCGACCATACCGGTTGTGCAGTGCGATAATCCGGCGCTGGCTCTCGGATGGCTGGCCCAGGCGATTCACGATTTTCCGGCGCGGGCAATGAAATTGCTTGCGGTAACGGGCACCAATGGCAAAACCACCACGACGTATTTAATCCGCTCCGTAATGCGACAAGCAGGGATCATCTCCGGCCTGATCGGCACGGTGCAACTTGATGATGGTAAAACCGTGCTGGACAGCCCGATGACCACGCCCGGTCCGGTGGAATTGGCCGACATTCTGGCACGCATGAAGGATAATGGTGTCCGAGCTGTGGCCCTTGAGGCCAGCAGCCACGCATTAAGCCAGGGGCGTCTGGCCGGGCTGGATATTCAGGTGGCGATGTTCAGCAATCTCACGGGCGATCATCTGGATTATCACGGCACCATGGAAAATTATGCCGCCGCCAAGGCCCTTCTTTTTGAATCACTGGCCCCAGACGCCTACGCGGTAATAAATGCCCAGGATGCCTGGAGTTCACGCATGATCCGTGACTGCGGAGCCAAAACAATTTCTTATGGAATTGATTGCCCGGCGGATTTTTCATGTGCCATTCATTCCATGACCGCCGCCGGAATGGATCTTTCCATCCGCGGCCCCGATGGCGCGGTCTGGAATTTTTGGACCGGACTGGTGGGACGGCACAATGTGCAGAATATTTTATGTGCGGCCGCCGCTTGCTGGGCGGTGGGTGTGGCACCGGAGTATATCGTTGCCGGTATGAAGGCCGGCGATAGTGTTCCGGGTCGCCTGCAGCCGGTGGTTCCCGTCGGCACGACACGGCAGGAGATGCTATTTGCGGTGCTCGTGGATTATGCCCATACCCATGACGCACTGGAAAATGTTCTCAAGGCCCTGCGCGGAATATCCCGAGGTAAACTGATCTGCGTGTTTGGCTGCGGCGGCGATCGTGATGCCACCAAACGCCCCAAAATGGGGGCGGTAGCGGAGCGGTTGGCCGATACCATTATTGTGACCGATGATAACCCCCGTACCGAGGCTTCATCGGTTATCATTGAACAGATCAGGCATGGATTCTCAGGTGATATGGGAGATCGCCTGGCGGTGATTCCAGATCGGGCCGCCGCAATTCGCCATGCCATCAATATTGCCCAACAGGGCGATGTCGTATTGATTGCCGGTAAGGGACATGAAAATTACCAGATTATCGGCACGAGCCGACATCCTTTTGACGATGTTGAGCAGGCAAAAGCGGCACTGATGTCGCGGCTCGGATTAATAACGAACGGTAAAGCATGAAACCTTGGCCATTTCAACAGATTCGCCGCGTAACACTAAGTCGCTGGCTCAGCCGCGGCACGCGGGAGTTCAGTGGTCGCGTGAGCACGGATAGCCGCGATGTGCAATCGGGTGATTTGTTTATCGCCATCGCCGGCCCGAATTTTGACGGGCACAATTTCATTTCGGAAGTCATTGCCGCCGGGGCCGCGGGGGTACTTACTTCCCGCGCATTGGACCAGACGGTTCTGGCGGCGGCCACGCAGGCCTCCGTCACGCTCCTGCAGTGTGATAACACTGTCCGGGGGCTCAATCGCCTGGCCGCCGCCTATCGGCGGGAATTGCGGGCGAAAGTTATCGCGGTGGGTGGATCCAACGGCAAAACCACGACCAAGCAGATTATTCATACGCTGCTTGCAACGCGATTTTCAGGTGTTGTCAGTCCCAGGAGTTTCAACAACAACATCGGTCTTCCGTTAACCCTGCTGTTGGTGGAACCACAGCATGAATACGTGGTTTTGGAAGTGGGCACCAATGCGCCGGGAGAAGTGGAATCATTGGGACAGGTGGCCGTGCCGGACATTGTGGTGATTACCGGCGTGGGGTTGGAACACCTGGAATTTCTTACCGATATCAAGCATGTGGCACATGAAGAGGCGTCACTGGCACGGTTTGTGGCACCGGATGGACTGCTGTTTTTGACCAATGAATCGCCGGAATTGCTTTCCGCCCTGCGGCTGACGCGTGGTCCCCGATTTACGATCGGCAATGCCGGTTCGGGCGCTGATATGGAAGCCGCGGAAATTCATGAGGCTCTGGATGGAATTGATTTTGTTGTCAATGGCCGCACGAATTATCATGTACCGCTTCTGGGCCGGCACAATGTTTTCAATGCCATGCTGGCCATCGGCGTGGCGCGGCGTATGGGCCTGACCGACAATGAAATTCACATTGGCCTCAACGCGGTTAAGCCCGCGCCCATGCGATTGGAGCCTGTGCATATCGGGGCGCATCTGATTATCAATGACGCCTATAACGCCAATCCCACGAGCATGGCCGCCGCCGTTAATATGTTTGCGAATCTGCCGATTCCAACGGACCAATCCGGTGTGCGCCCCCGTCGCGTCGCTGTTCTCGGCGATATGCTGGAGTTGGGGCCGGGGGCGGGAGATTTTCATCGGCAAATTGGCCGGATCGCCGCGGAAAGCAATTTGGACGAACTGATATTGATCGGGCCGTTAATGCTTCATGCCTCTGAGGAAGCGCGGCAGAAGGGAATGTCGGCAGTCTATTTTAAGGATGTGGCGGCAGCCGCGCAGGAAGTACCCGCTCGCTTACAGAAAACGGATGCCATTCTGCTCAAGGCATCGCGCGGTGTACGGCTGGAAAAATTGTTGCAGGCTATTGAAATTGCGGAACATGGCGGTTCCGCGTTGTCACGGTGATCCGAAAAACGGAGGATAATTTCTTTTGCTGTATCTGTTGTATACATGGATGGCGGGGCATCACTGGCTGCCGGGACATTGGCCCATTGATGTGGTGATATTCCGGTCGGCCATGGCGATTATTTTCAGTTTCATCCTGGTTCTGGTGACCGGCAGGCCCGCCATTGAGTGGCTGCGCCGGCAAAAGCTGGGGGATCAGCCGGAGTTTAATCATGCCCAGATCAACGCCTTGACCAGTGCCAAAGCCAATACCCCCACCATGGGTGGGATTTTGATTATCATGAGTATCTTTGTAACCACGTTGATCTTTGCGAGACTGGATAATTTTTATGTCCGCATGGGCTTGCTGTGCCTGGTGTATCTGGGAACCCTGGGCGGATTTGATGACTGGCTGAAGCTGACCGCCAAACGCCGCGTGCCCGGCAGTCGCGACGGACTTTTCTGGTGGGAAAAACTGGTATTTCAGATCGGCTTGGGCGTTTTGCTGGCGCTGTTTATCTATTACCACGGTAAATATGATCAGGCCCACTATCTGAACTGGCCATTTCTGCCACGCCATATTGTTTTGCCCACATTTCTCTTTGCCATTATTTCCGTGGTTGTCATTACCGGTACCAGCAATGCGGTCAACCTGACGGACGGCATGGATGGTCTGGCCAGCGGCTGCATGGCGATTGTGGCCTTTGCTTTTATGATTTTAGCGTATGTCACTGGTGATGCGCGCTGGGCCGCTAATTTGCATTTCAACCATATCCGGTACGCCGGTGAGTTGGCCATTATCTGCGGGGCTATTACCGGATCATGTTTGGGTTTTCTCTGGTTTAACTGCAACCCGGCGCAGGTGTTCATGGGGGATACCGGGTCACTGGCACTCGGCGGAGTGGTGGGTTATGTGGCCATTGTCATTCGCCAGGAGCCAATGTTGCTCTTGGTCGGAGGCATATTTGTCATTGAAGCCTTAAGCGTGATGATTCAGGTGGGATATTTCAAGGCCACGCACGGCAAAAAAGTTTTTCTTTGCAGCCCGATTCATCATCATTTTCATCTCAAAGGATGGAGTGAGCCTCAGATTGTGGTACGGTTCTGGCTTCTGTCCGCATTGTTTGCCGCCATGGCCCTGGCGACGGTGAAACTGCGCTGACCGGGCGGATTGATTATTGATTCATGAAAGCCCGCGGGATACCGTGCCCAGCACAACGGGCTGTTGCGCACCGGTTGCGCCGGGCAGATTGCCGGGAATGTTATGCAGCGTCAGGGCGGCTAAGACGGCAAAAGCCAGCGATTCTTTCGCTTGATTGATTATGCCAAGTTCAGCAATGTTGCGCACAGTATGGCACCCCAGCACATCCAGATGCGCCTGTATCCGTGTGACCAGAAAAGCATTTTCCGCGCCGCCTCCGCAAAGAACTGTTTCCTGTGGCACCCGCGGCAGATACCGTCGATAGCTTTCCGCGATGCTCCATGCCGTCAGTTCCGTCGCCGTGGCCAGCAGATCATTGCAATTCACATTCCGATACTGTTTCAACAACGCCTTGGCCATCGGCTCGCCAAAAACCTCGCGGCCCGTGGATTTTGGCGGTGGCCACTGAAAATATGGAATCCTCGTCAGCTTGCGCAGCATTGGCGCGTGGATGTGGCCCGTTCGGGCCATGGCTCCACCACGGTCAAACTTCCGCTTTCCGCCGGAAATTAAGCTGATCAGGGCATCGATGAGCATATTTCCAGGTCCGGTATCAAAGGCGATGATCTCGCCGCTGCCACCGCGCGGCGGCAAATATGTCACATTGGCAATGCCGCCGAGATTATGAATACAACGCACGCGACGGGCGTCCGTCAGCAGCAGCTTGTCAATCAGAGGTACTAACGGCGCACCCTGGCCCGCCACCGCCATATCCGCCGACCGGAAATTCCCGACGGTCGTAATACCCGTAAGTGTGGCAATGACAGATGGATCGCCTATCTGCAATGTGCTGCCGTACTTACGCTCTTGCGATGGCGGAAGATGGCATATCGTCTGACCGTGACTGCCGATGGCCATGATCATCGATCTTTTCACGCCTGCCTTGTGCAGCAATGCGTTGGCGGCTTCCGCGAATTCTCGAGCCGTGCGCATATTAAGCTCACAAATTTCCGCAGTCGGTGCGGTTGCCGGTGCCATGACCGCCAGCAGTCGCCGGCGCAGCGACGGTGGCCATGGTCGCTGATGGTGTACCAGTACCTTGGCGGTCAGTCTGCCGGTGCCACCCTGCAAACGCACCAATGCCGCGTCAATACCATCCACGCTGGTACCGCTCATCAAGCCGATATACAGCCCGTTGCGGATGAATGTTTGTTGGATGGCTGTCATAGGTTACGATCCCGGCTGATTTATGTGCGGGCGGCCAGTTCCGCCAGCGTATGCTTCTTGCCCCATTGCGATTCCAGATCGTAAAACTCACGCAATCGTGGACGGCGCAGAACGTGCGTTTCATCCGTTGTCAGCATGGTATCAGCAATGGTATGGCAGCGATCAGACGCCACGTGCATAATTTCCTCCACGGAAATATTTTCCGGAGCTTTGGCCAGCACATACTGCCGGGGCTGCGAACCTACCGCCAGCACCAGTCCGGACCGGGCCAGCGATGCGAGCATTTCTTCCGCCGGTTCAAGGGCCAGCCCCAATTCATTCGCGGCAGCTTCCGCCGTCACTTTTTTCCCATCCTGAAAGCGATGCACCATTAAAATGGCCAGCGGTAAAATCCAGCGGCTGTCGGTCAATGTGGTTTTCTGCCCGCGACTCATCAGAAATCGGCGTTTAAGCACTGGAAAAAACTGTTGAATAAAAGCTACTTCCAGGCCGATAAGCAGAAAATTCCAGGTCAAAAAAATCCACAGCATAAACAGCGGAATCAAACCGAGGTTGCCATACCATTTTCCATAGCCCGCCACGTCGTGAACGTAAAATCCAAAGCCATACTTGCCCGCCTCCCACAGAAACGTAGCCGCCAACGCTCCAATTGCCGCGGCCTGCCACCGCACTCTGGCGTTGGGTATTAACTTATAGATCACAAAAATCAGTATCCAGTCGCCGGCATAACTGATGAGGATGCCAAAGGGGGTAAATATCGCGGCACCAACATGTAACGATCCGGCCAGGGCAATGAATTTAGCCGATGCAAAAAGCGATGCCGCCACCGCCAGCGGCCCTAAGGAAAGCACACACCAGTAAAGCGTGAACTTGCGTGGCCACGGACGCTTTTCCGTCACACGGTAAATATGATTGAACGCATTTTCGATGACATTCATTAAACTGATGGCCGCCCACAGCAGGGTGATAAACCCTACCACGCCCGTACCCGGTGAACGCAACACGGAACGCATTTTATCAATCTGTTTGATGATGGTCTGGACAATAAATTGTGGTTTGGTCGTGGCCCCGCTGCCGCCGCGGTTGGACAACTGGCTTAAACCCAACCGATGCACAAACGACATTTCCTCGTGTTGGATCTGATTTTTTGCCAGCACCAGCGACATCACCACCAGCAGCAACACCATCACCGGTAACAAGCTAAAAAGCGTGTTGTACGTCATGGCCGCCGCCTGCTGACCAGTGCGGTCATCGGCCATGCGCGTGCGTAAAATTTTCCAGCCAATGCGCAGATTTATGAACCATCGCATCATAAGCGGCGGGTCTTGCTTTTCCGGCAATCCCTGCGATAACGAGGCCTGATCCTCCGCCATACACCTTCTCCAAAACACCTTGTGTCCACGATTCCGATAATTCTCGAAATCCGAAACAATTATAACGGATTTTACCGGCAATAGTCGGTACGGGAAGTGCCCCATTCTTAACTTCATTATGCCGCGCGACTCAATTTATCGACGGGCATTGCGTTATGCGTGCGTTGTCCTGATACAATGCCGTATGGCCTGATCCGACATTGTCGGCAAACGGAATCGGGTTTTCGACTGAGGTACGGATAATCATGCACAAAAGGCTATTGATCAAGCGGGCACTGGTTCATTGGCGTTCGGATAGCCGAATTTCCATGGCGGCGATGATCTGGTTTCTGGCTATGCTGGGGTTCTTGGCTGCTATGGATTTCCTGGCCGGCGGCTCACATCTGCACCGCACGATATGGTTGGTGCCGCCATTTGCCGCCACATTGAGCATCCTGATATTA